>CAZBBU010000048.1:0-8723 GCA_964489965.1 uncultured bacterium | reverse complement strand
TGCGTGGGTCGCCACCCCAGGTGAGCAGGGCCAGGTTCTGGATGATGATTCCCAGTCCGAAAGTCAGCAGCATCTGATTCAGCTCGGGCGCGCCGAGCACGTACCTGATGGTGGTTCGGTATATGAAGGCGCCCAGGATGAACAGTACGGGAGCCACTATGAAGATCGAGATAAGTGGGTCGAGGCCGAAACTGACGGCCAGCTGGTAGGTGAGGAAGGCACCGATCATGAAGAACTCGCCGTGGGCAAAGTTCACGATGCCGATGACACCTATGGCCAGTGCCAGTCCGATTGCCACCAGTGCATAGAGTCCCGAGGACAGGAGTCCTGAAACTATTGCTTGTAAAAGAAGTGAGATATCCATGGTCGTTGGGTGGTGGGAGCGCTGGAGCAGAACAGCGCTCCCACCGAGTTACTCAATTTCTCAGAAGCAGGTGGCCAGCGGGGCGGTGGCCAGGTTGGATGGGTAGACGATTTCGCGAACGCCGTTCTGGTACTGGAAGACCAGCCACATGTCGGCGCCGAAGCCCTGGTGATGAGTGATTTCGGAGTCAGTGAAGCTCCAGTCACCCATTGGTGAACGGAAGGTGCCGGCCTCGAGGGCCTCAATCACGGCGGCCTGATCCTGGCTTCCGGCGGCGTTGATGGCGTCAGCCAGCGCCCACAGGTTCGCGTAGGCGAGGGCGGACATGTAGTTGTCCGGGGTGGCGTTGTGCATTGCTTCGTAAGCCTTCAGGAACTCGCCGGCCTCCGGGTTGGGAAGGTTGGGGAGGTAACCGATCAGGCCAGTGGCGCACTGGGCTTCAGGGGACTGGGCGAACTCAGTGGGCCAGCCGGGAGGGGCACCGAAGATGTACTGCGGCTGGTAGCCGAGCTCGCGAACCTGGGAGTGCATGGGGACGACGTCGCCGTCGTAGCCGATCCAGTAGAGCATCTCGGCTTCGCTGGAGCGGGCGCGGGTGATGGCTGCGCGGAAGTCGCCCGAACCGCCCGAGAGGGTGGAAGTGAACGATTCCCGCAGTACGACGTTCATGCCCGCGTCTTCCAGGATCTGCTGGGCAGTGGCAGCGCCAGGGCCGCCGAAGGCGGAATCCTCGTGCAGCAGGGCAACCGAATCAGCGCCCGTGCTCACGACGAAGCCGGTGGCGGCTTCTACATTGTGGTAATCCCATGGGTGGATGTGGAAGAACCAATCTTCCTCGCCGAGGAGTTCCTCGATGCCGTCGAAGCCGTCGATGCCAACACCGCTGGTGGCGCCGCCGATCCAGGTCACTATCGGCTGGAAGGTGCGGAAGCTCTCAACCAGGCCCAGGGTGACGCCGCTCGAGTAACCGCCGGCGATGATGCCGACGTTGTCTTCTGTCATGAGTTTCTCGAAGGCAGCCAGGGCAACGGAGACGTTGGCCTGGGTGTCCTCGATGATGAGTTCCAGTGGCTGGCCGAGCACGCCACCGGCCTCGTTGATTTCCTTGAGCGCTACTTCAAAGCCGGCCTGCTGCGCCTGACCGGTGCCGGCGGCAGCTCCAGTGAGAGGGGAGAGCACGCCGATGACCACGGGCTCCTGTGCGAGTGCGGCACCGAAGCCCAAGGCTGCGATTGCCAGTGTTGTTGCCAGTTTCTTCATTATCTCCTCCATAGGAAAAGTAAGGTCGGGGGTTAGGGGGACGTCGGGCTTCCACTCAGTCCATGGGCCCTCCCTTCAGGAACTGTTCCAGTGTCTGGTTGAACTTTTCGGGATCCTCGAGTTGCGGAGAGTGGCCCACGCCGGGCCAGGTGAGGAGTTGACCGTTGGGATAGGCATCCGCGGTTGCACGGGCGATTTCATCGGTGATGAGGTGGGGCAGGTCAAGCTCGCCGCGGATCACCAGCACGGGGCCTTCGTAGTTGTGCGTCCTGCCCGTCAGGTCGTTGTGCATGAGCGCAACCGCGTTGCCCACGTAGGCGTCCTCATGCATGGCAACAGCGTCGTCTATCAGCCAGTCGAACCAGTCGGGCGTGTTGGTGGGCACGGTGCCCGCGAGTGCGCGGCCAAGCAGGTCGCGGTTGCCCTTGAACTTCTCCAGCAAGCCCAGATGGTCATCACTCGTGTAGTGCCCAGCGGGTCCCGCTGAGCCTAGAAGAATCATGTGGGTCACGCGTTCCGGCACGCTCACTGCTATGGTTTGCGCCACTGAGCCGCCCAGGCTGTGACCGTGCAAGGCAAATGTCTCCAGGCCCAGCGCATCAGCAAATCCGACAACTGCATCTGCGTACGCCTGGATACTGATTTCAGCAGTAAGTGGGTCGGACTCGCCGAAATTCGGCATGTCCAGTGCGATGACGCGCCAGCCCTCGGGTGGGTCATGCAGCTGGTTCAGTGCCCAGCGTCGTGAGCTGTAATTGCCGTGAACGAAGATCAGTGGCTGGCCACTGCCGGCCTCTATGAAGGCGATGTTCATGTCGGCCACCTGGACATGCTGGACTGGAATGTCGTTCATGATTCCTCCGGCTGGCTGGCGAGCAGTTCACGGGTCAGGATCTTGCCCGCGGCAGATTTGGGAAGTTCTGGCAGGAAGATGAAGCGTTTGGGCACCTTGTAGTGGGCGAGTCGCTCACGCAGCCACGCCCTCAGTTCGGCAGCGTGGTTCTCACTGCTGTCATTCAGCACCACGGCCGCCAGGCCGCTTTCACCCCACTCCTCGTCCGGAACGCCGATTACGGCGCATTCCGTTACCAGCGGGTGGGAGCTCAGAATGTTCTCTATCTCGGCCGGGAACACGTTCTCTCCGCCTGAGATGAACATTGACTTGCGGCGACCCACCAGCTCAAAGTCACCATCCTCGTCCTGTCGCGCCAGGTCGCCGGTCCAGAGCCAGCCGTCGCGGAGAACGCGGGCAGTTTCGTCGGGCTGCTCGAAGTAGCCGCTGAACACGTGTGGTCCGTGCAGGGTCAGCTCGCCGATTTCGCCAGCGGCAACCGCGCTGCCGTCCTCGTTGCGGATGACTGCCTGGGCGTGCAGGACCGGTTTGCCGACGGAGTGTGGTTTGCGGGCCGCCACCTCGGGTTCGATGGAGAAGCAGTTGACGCCTGCTTCCGTGAGCCCGTAGCCCTGGCGGAAGGCGATGCCGCGCGCGGCGAACCGGTGGCGGATGTCCTCATTACAGGGAGCACCACCGGATATCGCCCAGCGGATTCCGTCCAGCCGGGCAGCTTCGAAACCGGGCTGGCGTGCCAGCATCGAGTACATGGTCGGTACCAGGAACATGATGCTGACCCCGTGCTGTTCGATCAGTTCCAGGTACTCGGCGGCATCGAACGCAGGTTGCAGCACCACGCGGGCACCCAGGTGCAGAAGCGGAACGGTGAATGCGTTGACTGCAGCGTGGAAACAGGGCGTGGCCTGAATGACACAATCGTCAGGCTTCAGACCCCAGGAGAACACCGTGTTGACCGCGTTGTAGAAACCCTGGCGGTACGGCAGGACCGCTCCCTTTGGCAGACCTGTGGTGCCGCCGGTGAGCAGGATCATCTGCGGATCTTCCGCACCCAGTTCTGGGGCATCAGGGGGCGTGCCAGCTGCATCCAGCCAGGCCTCGTAGTCAGTCAGTGATTGGAGTGCGCTGTGGCGGCCGGCGGCAGCGGCCTTGTCAACGTTGGCCCGGTCGAACAGCAGCAGCTGTGGCCGCAGCTGATCGCCTACGCCTGCCAGCTCCGCCTCGCTCAGGCGGTGATTCAGCGGCGTATAGACGAAACCAAGTTTGGCGGTCGCCAGAATCAGGTCAATGTGGGCCATGTGGTTGAGTGCGGTGATCCCGACCCGGTCCCCCTTGCGAACGCCTGCCTGGTGGAGTTGGGCGGCCAGGGCGTCGGCCCGACGGTTCAGATCCCGGTACGTGTGCCAGGTACCGCCGCTGAACACGGCGGGCCGCTCCGGGCTGAGCTCGGCGCGGCGGGCGGCGATATCCAGAATCACTGCGCCATCTCCCATTGGAGGCACAAGGCATTCCACACGTAACCGACGCCGGCTGCGACCAGCACCACCAGGTCGCCCGGGCGCAATCTGCCCTGCTCGGCAGCCAGTTTGAGGCTGAGTATCTGGTCTACCTGGCCTATGTGACCGTAATCGCTCAGATAGATTGACTGGTCAGCGCGCAAACCGAGCTTTTCCAGCAGGTAACGGTGAGCGCTGGGTTTGACGTGAAGCATTGCCAGGTAGGCGATGTCGGTGGTCTTGAAACCAGAGCGTCTCACGGCCTCGTTGACCACCACCACAAAGTTGTCCAGCGACTTCTGCTCCAGGCGTGCCTTCATTCCGGCCGGATCCGGAACCTGCAGCCGGAAGTTGTCCACATTGGATTGGTTCACAGGTTCGACTGTGCCGCCAACCGGTACGAGTACGTCCAGGCTGAAACTGCCGTCGGTTCGTACGGCTGCGTCCAACAGGCGGCCCAGGCCGGGCCGGCGCTCGATAACTGCTGCAGCCGCGCCCGCACCGAGGTTGTACATGAAGCGAACGTTCTCATCGGTGTAGTCGATCAGGTCACCGTTGCGGTAACCGCCGGCCACCAGCACGGTGTTGACGTGCTCATCGGCACGCAGCAAGTCACGCGCCTGTTTCAAAGCCAGCACTGACGTGCCGCACTTCTGACCGAGGTCATATGCGTAGGCGTTCACTGCGCCCAGGTCATGTGCCAGCTTGATACCTGCGGTCCAGACGGGGTATTCCTTGTACTCCTCGGTGATGCTGATGACCACGTCCACGTCCGCGGGATCGCGGCCCGCCATGCGCAGGGCTTCCTGAGCGGCGCGCACGCCCATGGCGGTTGGCTGATCATGATGGCCAGGCACGGGCTTGCTGTTGATTCCCAGCTTCTCCCGCACCACCCATTCCGGCAGGCCACTGGCAACGGCGATATGGTCGGCGTCATGTCTGGCTTCCGGGAGATATACACCCAGGCCTGTTATCCCAGTTAGCACTGCGATTCCTCCGGGCTGATTCCGTCCCGAATGAAAGCATGGAGCGTCTCCATAACCTCGGCGTCAGGTTCGCCATCGGACCAGATTCCGTAACGGAGACCAGTGAAGTGGGCGATGCCCATCAGTGCCCAGGCTTGCGCTACCGGGTCGCCCTGGCGAATCTGACCATCCTGCTGGGCCTGCTTGAGCGCCCGGCTGTATCCCTGGGCCAGCAGCTCGTAGTACTCCCTGTAGATCTGTTCATCCACGAACTGCGATTGCATGACGATGCGGTAAAGGTTCTGATGCCCCCGGCTGAAGTCCGTGAACGCCTCCAAACCTTTGCGTTCGATGTCGAGCCTGTTGCTGAGGCCGCGGGTTGCTTCGCTCAGACTGCGCCTGAGCTGGCGTCCCATGTGCCGGACCAGTTCGCGCAGCGCGTCCTCTTTGCTGGGGAAGTAATTGTAGAAAGTGCCCTGTCCCACGCCAGCGCGCACAGTGATGCTTGAGACGCTCGCGGCATGAAAGCCCTTCTCGCCGAACTCGAGTTCGGCTGCTTCCAGAAGCTTGCGCCGGGTGGCTTCGCCACGGCGGGTGACAGGTTGCGGCAATGGCTGCAACGTGATTCCTTTCGACGTGCCGTTCGCTCAGGGGTCCATGTGCGGACCTAAACCTGACGACTGATTCAGGTGTCAGAAATCATAGCCGGGCCCGCGCCGTTCCGTCAACAGGTGATCAGAATGCTGCGTCTGGGAAGGCGGTCGGCCGACCATGCGGCCATCTCAGCTGTCGCCAATCCGGAAATACGCGCCCGATTTCCGGCGGCGCACAGCAGCTCAGGGCGTTAACCTACAGCCATGGAAAGGAACCCGCTCAAGTTCTCCGCCCAGCAGGCCGACCGCTGGTACCAGGCGCTGCTTGCACGCGACTCTGACTTTGACGGTGTCTTCTACGTCGGCGTCAGAACCACCGGCGTGTTCTGCAGACCAACCTGTCCGGCCCGCAAGCCCAACCGCGAGAACTGCGAGTTCTTTCCCAACGCCAGAGCCGCGCTACATGCGGCCTACCGACCGTGCAAACGCTGCCGACCGCTCTCGCACCCGGACAGCACCCCCGAAACGGTCACCCGCCTTGTCGAACTCATCGAAGCCAGGCCGGAACATCGCTGGCGTGAGCAGGACTTCCGCGTACTCGGTATCGACACCGGTACTGCCCGCCGCCAGTTCCGCCGCCGCTTCGGTATGACCTTCCTCGAGTACGCACGTGCCAGACGAATGGGCCTGGCGCTCGAATCAATCCGGAACGGAGGCACCGTCATGGACGCACAACTGGACTCAGGCTTCGAATCCGGCAGCGGATTCCGCGATGCATTCAACCGAATCATCGGGAGGCCGCCCAGCAGCCCGGACCAGGAAGTACTTACTGCAGGCTGGCTCGACACGCCACTGGGGCCGATGCTCGCCATCGCAAGTGAAGAGAAGCTCGTACTGCTCGAATTCGTGGAGCGCCGTGGCCTGGAGACCGAGCTCAAGCGCCTGCGCGGACGCTACGCCATACTGCCGGGCAGCAACGCGATACTCACCGGCATCGCACAGGAGCTCGACGAGTACTTCGCCGGAGAACGCCGGCATTTCGATACTCCGCTGGAGATGATGGGGACTGATTTCCAGAAGTCCGTCTGGCGGGAGTTGCAGCTCATCCCCTACGGCGAAGCGATTTCATACCTGGAACTTGCCCGCCGCGTCGGCAGGCCCACGGCCTACCGGGCTGTGGCCCAGGCCAACGGTGCCAATCAGTTGGCAGTGATCATCCCCTGTCACCGTGTCATCAACGCTGGCGGCAAGATCGGCGGCTACGGTGGCGGCGTGCCCCGCAAAGAATGGCTGCTCGAGCTCGAGGGTAGCTGGCCGCTGAAGCGGGCATGACGAACCCGGCTGAGCAACCTGCCGGTTCACCGGGCGGGAACTGAAAGTGTAACGCCCGCTGTAACGCCTGACTGCTAGCATCCGGCTCATGAACAGCCGAATACGCATGTACTCGATTCTCTCTTTGTTGCTTGCAGTTTCCGTGGCGGTATCTGCGCAGAATCCACTGAGTCCTTCAGACGACTGGGTGGGCGCCATGCGTCAGGGCGGCCAGGTCATTCTGGGGCCGGGTGCATTCGTAACCACCGACTACGTGGAACTGACCAACTCGGTGACAGTTCGGGGTCAGGGTGTCGGTGTGACAAGTCTGTGGTTCGATTCCGATGGCGGTGAGTTCGGTGAGCAGCTGGTACTGCTGGCTGAGGGGGACACGCAAGTCCGCTTCGAGTTCAGCGATCTGGACATTGCCTATGGCGGGGACATCTCCACTGACCTGATCGTCATGTGGGGCCCTGCCCAGCTTTCGCTGTCAAATGCCAGCGTCAGTTACGCCTGGGAAGATGCCGACTTCCTGGATACGAATCCGAATTTCTTTCGGGGTTCGGGTCTGGTGTTGGGTGAGGAATCCACGGCGCTGGTTGACTCGGTCACCTTCTACCTGAACGGTTCGAACGGAATTACCGCCAACTGGGGGAAACGGCTGGTGGTCAGCAACAGCAGCTTCTATGACAACTGGTGGTCAGGAATTTACGTTCTGGACACACCGTTAACAGTCAGCGGCAGTCATTTCGAGCTCAATTCAGTGGGTATTGAAATCTACGGATCCGCAACCAGGATCCTTTCGCAGAACACATTCGTGGACCAGTACTTCGAGGACGTGTACGAGGGGGGATCTGAGTGATACCCATACTGGTGATTCGCCACCGGCGGGAATGTGCTTCCATGCTCTCTCGGGGTACCTCGGCAGACTGACAGGCTTCTTCACCCAGGCCGCACTGTTCAGTTTCGCTGTTCGCTTGCTGGTGGACCGGCTGCGCGGCCCTCCAGGAGGTTCTGCGCGAAGCGTGCGATGTCGACTGTCAAGTGCGGGTAGGCTCGTGTGTGCGGTTCCTCGCGCTGAGCGGTTTCTAGAACTGTTTCGAGCACCTCGTCGATGGTGGGAGCAGGGTTGACCAGGCCCCAGGTGGAGGCTTCGTCTTTGAGGTGGGCCCGTGTGAGGTGCGCGTGGCGGTACTCTCCGGCGACCGCGAGCGCCATCTCCCCGTCATTCCGTTGGTGCGCTTGCGGTACGAAATCGTAGGCCGGAGCGAGCTCCACGGTTCCCTCTGCGCGGTGCAGCAGGGAGAGGTTCTTCGCGTGCATGTCCAGGTTGCCGACAGCGGTGGCCAGCGTCACCATGCGGAGGAGGATCTCCAGACTCATGGGTTCTGTGTACTGTTCCAGCAGGTGCGCGATGCGGGTCAGGCTGACTTTCCCTCCGAAGCGTTGATACTTCTCGTCGCCACTCGCGCCGAGGGCCTGGTTGAAGTCCTCCTGATGCATCCGGGCTTGTGGTGCATCTGAGGCGCGGTCGTAGCGTTCGATGACCAGCGCGGGCACGCCGGCGAAGTCCTGGACCCACGTGCGGTATGGGATCAGCCCCAGGGCGCGTGCGAGGCGGGCGCCGTACTCCTCGTCGTAGATGACGCTGGGGAGGCCCTCGGGCACGGGCTTGAGGATGTGGGTGGAGGGATAGCCGTCAAGGGCTCTGTGCCAACCTTCCGGGGTATGCGCCAGGACGATCTTGTCCTGCACCCCGGCCAGCGACGACTTACCGCCACGGGGTTTGTTGCCCAGAGGGAAGTTCTGAACGTTCTCGAGCAGCTCGGCCACTCCGGCTTCGTCGAGCGGTTCGAGCCTCGGTTGGCGGGGTTCACCGGGTTC
>CAZBBU010000047.1:0-8781 GCA_964489965.1 uncultured bacterium | reverse complement strand
CTTCCGGCTCCAGGAACTGACCTTCGGGGAACAGGTCCTCGCGCTGCTCGAAGCGGCTGGCGTCGGTTTGTGCCACGAACCAGCGGATGGTCCGCTCCTGGCCGCGGTCATTGACGTAACTGGTTTCGAACACCAGGCTCGGGTCAGGAACCGTGACCCGGATCCCCGACTCCTCCTCGATCTCACGGATGGCGGTCTGCAGGGGTTGTTCCCCTTCGTCGATGTGCCCCTTGGGGAAGACCCAGCTGCCGGTGACGTGCCGGAGCAGCAAAACGCGGCCCTCGTCGTCGAAAACCACTCCGCCTGCACCTGCCTCGCTCATTCGGGAATGCTACCAGATTGCGGGATTTGGCATCCTGCGCGCATGCTCACTCGCCTATGTGCGCACCGGAATCCATGAAGGCCATGATGCCGTTATAGAGGCCGCGCGCCAGCGAGTCCTGGTAGGCGGCGCTGGCCAGGTTGCTGCCCTCAGTGGGATTGCTGACGAAACCGATCTCCACCAGGATGGAGGGCGTCCGGGCGTTGCGGATCACGTAGAAGGCGCTCTGTTTCACCCCGCGGTCACGCGCACCGGTGGCCTGCACCATGCTGTACTGCACGGCCTCGGCCAGCGAGCGGCTGTAGTTCAGCTGCGTCTCGCGCAGGATCATCACGGCCGGGTCAGCGGCGATCGCCAGTGCCTCGTCGGTCAGTGCGGCTCCGCCGTTCTCCTCGATCGCCCGGTCCAGGTTCTCCTGCGAGAGCGGCTGGCCGAACACCCAGGTCTCCACGCCGTTGGCGCTGCTGGCATCGGCCGCGTTGGCGTGGATGCTCACGAACATGTTGCGGTCAGGCGTGGCGAAGTTGCTGCGCAGCCGCAGGTCCGTGGACTTGCTGCTGGACAGGTCGTAGTTGCCGTCGCGCGTCAGGATCACCTCGATGCCCTGGCTCTCAAGCAGCCGCTTGAGGCGCAACGCGACCTGGAGCACCACCTCGTGCTCGATGGCGTAGCCGACTGCACCGGGGTCGGATCCGCCGTGGCCCGGATCGAGTACGACCACCCGGTGACCGTTGCCGCCGGGACCGGGGGCCAGCTCCGTGACGTTCAGCGTGTTATCCGTGCCCGGCAGCGGCTGCTCACGGGCCGCGGCCGCGGCCTGCACGCTGCTCAGCTCACTGACTGGCCGGCCCGTGATGTCGGGTCCGAAGTCCACGTAGAACGTGCCGGTGTCAGTCATGGCGTAGCGGTAGCCGCTGCCGCTCGGGTTGAGCTGATGGTAGGTGTTCACGACCAGGCTGGGCTGGCCGTCGATGACCGCGTAGTAGGCGCTCTGGATGTACCGGTCGGTCTGACGCCAGGCGGTCTCGGGTGCGGAACCGGCCGTGAACGAGACCGTGAAGGTGGTGCCGGTAGCCGCGACCGTGAAGCTCTCGACGTCGCCCAGGTCAAGCGCAACGCGCGTGTAGCCGTCGTGTGCGCCGACCCGGAACGGGTTCAGGGTCGGGCCGCCGCCAGCGGTAGTAGTTTGGGCCGGAGGCGGTTGTGGTGAGTCGACCGTGAACACGCGCGGCCCCGCGTGCCAGTCGGTGTCGAAGCCGAAGGCGTCCGCCAGCGGTTCAATCGCTACATAAGAGGTGCCTTCGACCAGAATCGCCATAGGCGCGTTGCGCGGCTGGCCGTTGACGTACAGGCCGCCGCTCCTGGGCGTGAGTCCGCTGCCGATGTCGGCGGTGGCGCTGGTGGTCACCGTCGTGTCACCGTCGCTGAACGTAAGCGTGCGGGTTTCGCCGTTCCAGCTGAGCCTTAAGCCCAGTGCCCGCGCGAGCGGGCTGGCCTGCGCGTAAGGCCGTGAGCTGTCACCCCAGGCGGTGAAGTAATACGGTCCCGCGGCGTCGGCCAGGGTTCCGTTGATGGCGAGTGAGTTGAGTCTGTCCTGACCCATGCCGAGCGTACCCAGCAGCAGGAGAAACAGGATGGTTACGAATTTTGGGGCAATGCTTCTGCTCACGCTGGCAGAAAGTGTAACACCGTGCCGTGAGAGTTGTTTTCGCCGGTTTTCAGCTCTTGGGTTCTTTCCAGAGGGCGTTCAGCATCTGCTCGATCTCATCGAGCGAATGCCGCTGCGATGACGATTCCCGCGCCACTTTCTGCTTCTCCGCGGGTTCCTCACGGCGAAGCCGGTTGTAGGGCGCCGGCTCGTGCTCGTTCACTTCCAGCTGTACGCCGCCGGGCGGGTTGAGCGGGATGTTCTCATGCTGCGGCTCCTGTGCGGGAGCGTGGCGAGGCTGGGTGTAGCCCTGGCTGCCACTGCGCTCGAACCAGCTGCTGCGACGCGTATCGCGCGCCATGCGCGCATTCATGTCACGCGCCAGGCAGCCGAGCCTTACGGTCATCACCGGCATGGTTACGCCCGGGTCATTAGGGATATGAAAGCCGAGGATGTCCCGGAAATTGAGGGTGAAGATGCTGCTGCCCAGGTCGATCATGCAGCAGCTGGTGCGCAGGTCGCGCAGCTTCACTGTGGTCGGCGAGCCGCCCTCGAACTCCAGCCGCAGCTGGTCGCGCTTGAACTTTCCGGACTGCACCCGGTTCTGTGCCCCTGAGTACTCCAGGAGGAACGCGTGGATTTCACTCTGGCTGGCCTGCATTGGCCATCACGATAACCCAAGTGCAGGGCGATGGTGGCGGGTTTTCCCGTCCAGGGCCTTGACGCCTTAGCAGTTAAGGCATACAATACCTTCATTAGGAAGGTGGTCCTGGGTGAACGTCATCGCTGCTCTGTTCTCAACTCCCGCGGGTTTGCTGTTCGCAATCGGTTGCGTTGCGCTGGCGGGGCTCGGGCTCATGTACGCGGCCGCTGCGTTCATCGTGGCAAGGCTGCCTGAGGCGCGCGGTTCCGTCGTCGGGATGCGGTTCCAGCGGCCTGTTTCGCATGCTCCGCGGAGTGCGGTTGCGTCGCGGGTCGTGGCTCGGGATGCTGGGGCTGGCGGTTCGGTCCGTGGCGTCAGCCCGGCTCCGGCTCTGAGGGTTCCAGCTCGTCCAACAGTTGCCGCAGTGCATCCAGCCGCTCGGCCACCACAGGCGCCGCAGCAGGAGATTGAATGGACGTTGCCGCGTCAGCCTGCAGCACTGCCGTGGCAAGCTCCGCGTCCCGCAATGCCAGCGTGGCGTTCACACTAGCCAGCCAGGCATCCAGCTGCTGATCGGCCGGCAGTTTCAACCTCAGAACGCTTCTAACCAGTTTCGGCACGCGGGCCGTGTCGGTTTCCAGCGCGTGCTCCAGGGCCGTCAGGTAATGCGGCCAGGCAGCATCGTGCGATCCACCCTCACGGAAATGCCAGGCGATCAACTCTGACAGTTCGAACGGCGCCCGCTCCTCCAGCCAGGTGGCGATCCGCAGGTGCGCCAGCGGCCGTTCCGAGTAAGGCACCATGCGCAGCACCGCGTGGCGCAACAGTTCACTCTGAAAGCGGTACTCCACCTCACCACTGATGCGGCTCTCCGGAAGTACCAGGAGGGTCTTCTCGAGCAGCATGCGCTTGAGTGCATCAGGGGCCTCCGGTCCTGCCATGGCCAGCAGCTGAGACTCCCAGCTGCGCTCACCGGTCAGTGCCGCCAGGGCCAGAAGCCTGCGGTCCTCGCTCTTCAGGCGGTCAAGCCGCGCCTGCAGCACAGCTTCAAGCGAACCGGAGAACGATGAATCTTCCGTCACCGTGAGTGCGCGACCGAGCTCCAGGATGTAACTCGGCACGCCACCGACCTGGTAGACGAGAGCCTCCGTGGCGCGGCGCATGACCGGGTCGGCCACCTGGTTGAGCAACTCGAGGCTCTCGTTCACGCTGAGGGGCGGCAGGTTGAGGACCTCGCCAGTCTCGGGGACTTCCCCGGAGCGTGTGGTTCTGAGAAGCAGGATCGGGGCGGATGCTTCGCGCAGCAGTTGCAGCATCTCCAGCACCTCGGGGTCCTGGACGTTGTTCTCGATGACCAGGATGAGGGATCTCTGCTCATGACTGGCGATGGCGAGCAGCAGGTCGCGCCAGGCGAGGCTGGTGCGGTTCACGCGGCGGCGTTCCAGCCTGGTCCATGGTTCCATCTGCAGGAGGCCGATGCTGGCGAGTATCTGCCGGCGCCAGCGGGGTTCGTGCGGCAGGCATTCCTCGAGCCAGCGTTCCATCTCGGACAGTTGCGGGATGGTTCCGCCGTCCTGGGCGAAGAAGCTTCTGGCGAGCGAGTACCAGGACAAGGAGCTGCCTGAGCGTTCCGCTGGCCACAGGATCCTTGCGGGTGCGGCGAGGTGATCCCGGGTGAACTCCCTCAAGAGCCGGGACTTTCCCAGGCCGGAGTCAGCGGCGATCCAGAGTTCCGTGACCGTGTTGCTGTCGATCGCCTGCTGGTGCGCCTGCTGGAGTTGCCTGAGCTCCTGGTGGCGGCCTACGAACGTCAGGTGAGCGTACGGGTCAACGGAGAGCGGTTCGGGTGCTGACCTGAGGATGTAGAGCTCGGTGACGTCCGGGAAGCCTTCGAGTTTCACCGGCGGTGATGGTTCGAAGTTCATGCGGAAGCGGGTGGCCTGGTAGGTGGCGGGGGAGACCCAGACCTCGCCGGGTGTTGCGGCGGCTTCGACTCTGGCGGCGAGGTTGACGGCTGAGCCCATCACGGTGTACTCGCGGACGCGGCCGGAGCCGAGTTCGCCGGCGATGACGGTTCCGGTGGAGACGCCCGCGCGGCCCTTCAGGCCGGTGCCTTTGGCCGCGCCGATCCGTTCGATGGCTCTGAGTCCTGCGGCGGCGGCGTTGACGGCGCGTTCCGGGTCGTCAGCGTGGGCCCTGGGCGCGCCGAATACTGCGATGAGGCCGTCGCCCCGGAAGGCGTCCACGTGTCCGGCGAACTCTTCGATGATGCCGGCGACGTTGGTGAGTACTTCGTCTGCCAGGTCTCGCGTCTGCTCGGGGTCCAGACCGTGCGTGAGCCTGGTGAAGCCGGCCAGGTCTATGAAGACGACGCTGACGTTGCGGCGTTCCCGTTGCGCGGGGGCGGCGAGAGGTGCGCCGCACATGCCACAGAAGCGCATGCCGGGTGCAACTTCGGAGCCGCACGTCTGACAGTTCACTTCTTGATTATAGGGGCGGGGCGCGCCATGGTTGCGTCGTGCGGGGCATTTGGCCCTTGTCACTTGCTTCAGATCGTATAGACGTTTCGGGCTCGGAGTCGGAATGTTCTCTGTGACAGAGGGATACGGTGACAGTACAGCGTCAGTACCTCACCCGAATGAAGTTATGTCGTGCTGAACGAGATAACTGGCTTTGCGCGCCTGGGTCTATACGACGTGCTGACGAGGTATGTACTGACTGAAACCCGTCTGAATGCCGCAGTATGCACGTCTGGAACGGCAAAACTCAGGATGTGGCCCAGGTACCAACATCGTACGCACAGCGTCAGTACCCGTCGGAAGGCAGATCCCGAAATCGCAGGTCAACCGTTGCCCAAAACACCTGGGCAATTGCCAAAGCGGCAGCAACCCATGCGTGCCGCCCGTCCTAACCTCTGGCAAATCCACCCGAGGAGGGCACGCATGGCCAAGACCGCCATATTCACCATGAAACTGGAAGTCGAACTCCGTGACGAGTTCGTCACTGCCACCACCAACGCCAAGAAGTACGCGTCCGAAGTAGTACGGGATCTCATGCGTGAGTACATCCAGCGGCAGAAGGACGAGGTGTATTACAAGGAATACATCCGGAAGCGCGTCGCCACAGCAAGAGCCATGAGCACCGACGGTGATCTGCTTCCGGATGACAAGCTCGCCAGCGTCTACATGCTCAAAGAGCAGGAACTGGACGCGGACGAGGACAACGATTACCGGGCAGAAGAGGATGAACCGGTCGAATGGTGAAGCAGACCGCAAGAGCTGAGCGGCGCTGCAACCAGGAGGTGTTTCGCACTGACTCAGACCAAAGGGAACATCACCATCCGCTGGACGCGACAGGCAATCGATGACAGGGACTGGCTATGGCATTTTTACCTGGACAACTGGGGGCCCGCAGGAGCCGACAGCTTCGACCGACACCTGCGGCTCGTGCTCGACCGGATCAGAAGCAACCCCTTCGCAACAATGCAACAGCAGGAGTACGGGCTCTGCAGCCTCCCCATCAGACGGGCGAGCCGCATCTATTTCGACTACCGCAACAGACTGGACGTGGTCATCCTGACCATCGTGCATGCCGCATTCATAAGAGTGGATTCAGACCGTCGTACGAAGATGTTAGAGTGGGCCGCCATCCACGCCCCGGAACTTCTGCCCTGAGTTCAGAAACCCAGTTGCCGCTGCGGATCCACGAACGTGTTGCCCACCGTCACCCACAGTTTCAGGATGTCAGGGCTCACCAGCGTGCCGCCACCCAGGTAACCAAGCAACTGCCCCTTGGTCACGCGCTGCCCGATCTGCACCAAAGGCGGCTGCAGGTTCGTGTAAGACACGATCATGTCGGTCGCATGCTCGATGGAAACCAGGTAACCGTCGTTGGCACTCACCAGCACCACCGCCCGGACCACACCAGCCTCGATCGCCGTCACCGCGGCGTTGTCAGTGGGCGAGCGCAACGCCAGGTAAGAGTTGTTGTCCGTGCCGTAACGGGCGGCAATGGTGGCAGAAGCCAGCGGCCAGCCGTAATCACTGGTGGTGGGCAGCAGCGGCTCGGTCAGGTTGGAGATCCGTTCCCGCGTATCCGCCGCCTGCTGCAGCAGGCTCTGGCGCTCACGCTCTTCAAGGAAAGCCTGGGCCGCCTCGCGCTGCAAGCGCAACTCCTCCTCCTGCAGCCGGGCGATCTCAGCCTGCAGCTGCCCGGCCAGGTTGGTCAAGGCAGCCTCCATCTCGTTCTGCGCCTGAAGCAAAGCCTGCTGTTGCGCCTGCTGGCCAGCCTGGGTGCTCTGCAGTTCCGCGATGATGCCAGCCAGGTTGTTCTGCTGCACCACCAGCGCCTCCTCGTTGACGCGCAACTGATCCTCGGCCGCCGATTGCGCCGCCAGCTGCTCCCGCTGCCGCTGCTCAGCCTCCAGCAACTCCTGCCGGGTCACGTTCAGGTCGTTGACCAGGTTCACGTCCTGCTCGGTGAGCAACGACAGGTAGTGGCTCCGCACCTGGAAATCGTGGTAGCTCGTGGCCTCGCTCAACGCCTGCGCGTAACGGGAATTGCCTTGCGTGTACAGGTTCACCAGCAGCGCGCTGATCCGGTTCATGAGCGCATCAAGATTCCCCAGTATCCGCTCGATCTCCGCTGCAGTGACCACCAGATCCGCCTCGAGCTGAGCGATCTCAGCCTGCAGGTTCGCTCGTTGAGCCCGCAGATCGGCAATCTGAGCGCTGACGTTGTCACGGTCACGGATGCGGGCCTGAAGCACGCTGGCGGTCTCGCCAAGCTCCGCTTCGAGCCTGCTGATGTCCGCGTTGCGGGCTTCCAGAAGCCGTTCGTACTCCCGGATCTCACTCTCGAGTGCCTCGCGGGTACTGGTGTCAGCCCGCGGTTGCGCGAATGCCACGCCGGTCAGGATCAACAGGCCGGTGAGCAGCCAACGCATGCTCAATACTCCTCGCGCAGGTGTTGCGTAACTCCGACCGCGCTGCCCACCAGTCCGACCAGCAGCGCCAGGGCCAGCAGCAGCACCGGAATCTGCGTCAGCGTGGTGGAATCATTCACCAGTCGCACGAAAGCCAGCTGGTCACCAAGGCGGTCCACGATGTACAGGTAACTGGGAATCACAATTGCACTCGTGATCAGTGCACTGAAGAAGCCGAGCAGCAAGCCCTCCACCAGGAAAGGAGCACGTATGAAGCCCTGGGTGGCACCCACCAGGCGCATGACCTCGATCTCCTTCTGCCTGGCGGTGATGGCCGCGCGGATGGAGTTGGTTATGGCGAACAGCGCGGCGGTCAGCATGATGACTATCAGGATGGTCCCCACGACCCGCAACGAATCGTTGATCGCCAGGAACATCTCCACGTCCTGCGCGCCGTCGAGAACCGAACTCACACCCGGCAGTGCCTGGAGGCGCGCGGAAACGACCGGCGTCAGGGTGGGGTCTAGCAGGCGGATCTCGATCGCGTTGGGCAGTGGATTCGCCACCAGCGCGGCAGCCTGGCTCAGGGCAGGCAAGTCGGCCACCAGGTCCTGCAACGCTTCGTCCTTGCCGATGAACACTACGCGGCGCGCGTCAACTTCCGACCAGGCGCGTACCACTTCAAGCAACTGCGCGTGGTTGGCGCTGTCATCCAGGAAGGCGGTGACCTCGAGTTCGTTCTGCAGGTCGGCCAGGAACAGGTTCAGGTTGACGCTGATGAGACTGAATGAGGCCAGCAGGGTGAGCGACAGGGTCATGGTGGTCAGCGTGGCGACCGTCGCAACCCAGTTTGACTTGAGCGCGGAAAGCGCCTGCTTGAGTGCGTACACTCAGCGGCCTCCCGCTGGCAGGTTCACAGTGTGAGGAACGCGCTGGAGTCTCACTCGCGCCATGATATCAGCCGCCTCTATGAAAACAATCCGGGCCACGGCCCCAATATGAGAACGTGGCCCGGCGGCGATTCAGAGTGCGGCGATGATCGCGTCAGTCATCTCACGCGTGCTGGCGCTGCCGCCAAGGTCAGCCGTGACCGGCCCTGAGGCCAGCACGCTGTTGACGGCCTGGTCCACAGCCTCGGCCTTGTCGAAATGCCCGAGGTGTCGCAGCATCATCGCTGCCGTCAGGATCATGGCGGCCGGATTGGCGACGCCGCGCCCGGCGATATCCGGTGCGGAGCCGTGTAC
>CAZBBU010000046.1:0-8782 GCA_964489965.1 uncultured bacterium | reverse complement strand
ACCCGGCGGTCCCGCCAACACCGACGCGTTCTTCGACTTCGAGCACCGCCTCTACGAGATCTTCGACCTGGGCAGCACCCTGGCCGACGAGGAGCAGCGCGCCGAGCTCTACCGTGAATGGCAGCGCATCAACGCTGAGGAAGCGCTGGTGATAATGATCGCCAAGCCCTCCAACGTCGCTGCCGTCTACAACCACGTGCACAACTTCGTCTACAGCCTGGGCGTGATCCCCGGTTACAACCCGGTTCCTTTCTACTTCATCTCCGAAGACTGAACTGAACCACGTTCCGGGGCGGCACCACTCGCAAAGGTGGTGCCGCCCCGGGCACCTGAGTATTCCTGATGCTGGCCTATCTTCTCAGACGTATCCTGGTGATGATTCCGACACTGTTTCTGGTGTCTGTTCTCTGTTTCGCAGTCATAACCATACAACCCGGCAGTTTCCTGAACCGCTATCTTGAGGACCCGCGCGTCTCACCGGAAACGGTGGCGCGAATCACGGCTGACATGGGGCTGGACCGCCCCGCCTACCTGCAGTACCTGTACTGGATCCGCGGCATCATCTTCGAAGGCGACTTCGGCCACTCGTTCGCCGGCATGCGCCCCGTATCCACCGTGATCGGCGAGCTGCTCGGCTGGACGGTGGTGGTGGCGGGCCTGACCATGGTGTTCGCCTGGGCGGTGGCCGTGCCGCTGGGCATCATCACCGCACTGAAACGCAACGGTTTCACCGACTTCATCGCCAGCTTCCTGGGGTACATCGGCCTCGCCGTACCCGACTTCCTGATCGCGCTGCTGCTGGTGGCACTGGTCCTGAACACGGGCGGCACCCAGGTGGGCGGGCTGTTCAGTCCCGAGTACATCGGTCAGCCCTGGAGCTGGGCCAAGTTCACCGACCTGCTGGGCCACCTGTGGATTCCCATCATCGCCATCGGCACCAACAGCATCGCCACAGTGATGCGGCAGATGCGGGCCAACCTGCTGGACGTGCTGAACGCCGATTACGTGCGCACCGCCCGCAGCAAGGGCCTGAGTGAACGCCGGGTGATCAACCGCCACGCCGTGCGTAACGCCATCAACCCGCTGGTGTCACTCGCCGGCCTGAGCCTGCCGGAGCTGATAAACGGAACCATCATCGCCAGCATCGTGCTGAACCTGCCGACCATCGGGCCGCTGCTGTACGACTCGCTCCTGAACAAGGACCAGTACGTGGCGATGGCGCTGCTGCTGCTGTCCAGCGTGCTGCTGATGGTGGGCAACCTTCTCGCCGAGGTGGCGCTCGCCTGGGTGGACCCGAGGATCCGTTATGGCTAGGCGGCGCGGCAGCATCGGCGCCTCCTCAGGCCAACTGGCCTGGCGGCGTTTCCGCCAGTCGAGAGTCGGGCTGGTCGGCGCAGCCATCCTGGTACTGCTGTACCTGATGACACTGTTTGCGCCCTTCCTCTCGCCCTACAGCATCACGCGTCAGGACTCGGGCCGGGCATACCAGCCGCCACAGCGCGTGCGGATCATGCATGAGGGCCAGCTGATGCGTCCCTTCGTCTACCCGGTCACCCAGGAGCGCGACCCGGTGACGTTCAGGCGAATCTTCCAGGAAGATGCCAGTCAGCCGCTGCCGCTGCGCTTCTTCGTGCAGGGCGAAAGTTACAGCTTCCTCGGCATCCGCTCGAACCTGCACCTGTTCGGGGTTGACGATGGGCGCGTGCACCTGCTCGGCACTGACCGCTTCGGCCGTGACCTGCTCTCGCGCGTGGTGATGGGCTCACAGGTTTCGCTGACAGTGGGCATAATCGGCATAATCATCAGCTTCGGCATCGGCATACTCATAGGTGGTATCAGCGGTTATTACGGCGGCTGGATCGACAACGCGCTGCAGCGGGTCATCGAGGTGCTGCTGTCGTTCCCGCGCCTGCCCATCCTGCTGGCGCTGGCCACGGTCATCCCGGCTTCCTGGCCCTCATCGTGGGTGTACCTGGGCATCGTGGCGGTGCTGGCGCTGATCGGCTGGGCCGGCCTGGCCCGGGTGATCCGCGGCCAGGTGCTGGCGCTGTCGAATGTCGAGTACGTCAGTGCCGCGCAGAGCATCGGCGTGCGCGACCTGCGCATCATCACCAGGCACGTGCTGCCCAACATCACCTCCTACCTGATCATCGCGGCCAGCCTGGCGCTGCCCGGTTACATCCTGGGCGAGAGCGCCCTGTCTTTCCTGGGCCTGGGCGTGAAGGAACCCATGACCTCCTGGGGCCTGCTGCTGAAGGACGCACAGAATTTCGAGGCGCTGAGGCTCTACCCGTGGTTGCTTTCTCCGGGCGCCCTGATAGTATTGGCAGTACTTGCATTCAATTTCGTGGGGGACGCTCTGCGTGATGCGTTCGATGTACAGACAAAATGAAACGTAACACTGACCGCAACGTACCACTGGCCGGTTACACCACCCTTGGCGTGGGTGGGCCCGCGGCCAGGCTGGTCAACGCGGGCAGCACCGCCGACATAATCGGCCTGGTCGCAGCTGCCGACACGGAAGGCACCCCGCTGCTGCTCCTGGGGGGCGGTTCCAACGTGGTCATCAGCGACGAAGGTTTCGACGGTCTGGTCATCCGGCCCGTCAGCACCGAGGGTACGGAGGCGCAACTGCCGGACGGCAGCCACCTGCTGGATTACAGCGCAGGCATGGTCTGGGATGACCTGGTGGCCGACGCGGTGGAGCGGGGCCTGAGCGGCATCGAGGCGCTGTCGGGGATCCCGGGCAACCTGGGCGCAGCACCGATGCAGAACATCGGCGCCTACGGCCAGGAACTGGCGGAATCAATCCGCGGGGTGGGCGTGTACGACCGGGAACTGCGTCGCACCCGCCAGTTCAGCAACGCCGACTGCGAGTTCAGCTACCGCAATTCAGTCTTCAAGAATACCGAACGCTACGTGATTCTGACAGTGCAACTCAGGTTGACGCCATCAGAGCAGTCCCGGCCGATCCGTTACGCGGAGCTGGCTGCCAGGCTCGGTGTGGAGGTCGGCCGGAGCGCCCCACTCAACGAGGTGCGCGAGGCCGTGCTCGAGTTGCGGCGCGGCAAGGGCATGGTGCTGGATGAGAACGATCCGGACACGCGCAGCGCCGGCTCCTTCTTCCTGAACCCGCTGGTTGACAGTGAGGTGGCTGCCCGCCTGCCAGCGGATGCGCCCAGCTGGCCGGCTGCTGCCGGTCTGGTCAAGCTGAGTGCCGCCTGGCTGATCGAGCAGGCCGGTTTCAGGAAGGGTTACTCGGGCGGCCGCAACGAAGTGGCCCTGTCAGGCAAACACACGCTGGCCATCACCAACCGTGGCGGTGCCACTGCCACACAGGTGCTGGAGCTGGCTGCGGAGATCCAGGCGGGAGTCGAAAGCGCCTTCGGCGTGAGGCTGGTACCGGAACCACGCCTGGTGGGCCTCAGCCTGCGCAGTCCGCTGGAAGTCGCCTGATCAGGGTGAGCTCTTCACCGAAGGTCCTGTTCCTGGACCTGTCATCGCACAGCCTGACGCCGGATGAACGCGAACTGCTGGCCAGCCGCAGGTTCGCCGGCCTGGTGGTCTTCGCCCGCAACGTCAGGGACCGTTACCAGCTGACCGATTACCTGGCCGAGGTGCGCTCGCTGGCAGGTGAGGACTTCATCATCGCTACCGACCAGGAAGGTGGCCGGGTGCTGCGGGTGCTGGATATCCCCTACCCGCCACCAGCCATGGCGCTGGGCGCGGCAGGCTCGGCCCAGCTGACACGCCAGGTGGCCGCGGCCGCGGCACGCGGACTGCTGGCAGTGGGCATAAACGTGGACTTCGCCCCGGTGGCGGACGTGAACGTGAACCCCGCCAACCCCGTCATCGCCGAACGTTCTTTCGGGGCTGATCCGGAACTGGTGGCGAAACAGGTGCGGGCGTTCGTGCAGGGCATGCAGGCAGCGGGCGTGGCGGCAACGGTCAAGCATTTCCCAGGGCATGGCGACACGGCCGTGGATTCGCACCTGGCCCTGCAGTCGCTCGACCGCAGCGTGGAGGAGCTGGAACTGCTGGAGTTGCCACCTTTCAGGGCCGCCGTTGAAGTCGACGTGGCTGCAGTGATGACGGTCCACATCTTGTTTCCCAGGCTGGACAGCGAGCTGCCCGCCACCCTGTCACCGCTGGTGCTGACCAACCTGCTGCGCGAACGCCTCGGCTTCACGGGCGTGGTGTTCTCGGACGCGCTCGACATGAAGGCGGTGGCCGACCACCACACCCCGGTCGAGTCCAACGTGCTGGCGCTCCTGGCCGGGATCGATGCGCCGCTCAACATCGGGTCGACGCGCCACCATCTGGCGATCGCCGACGGAGTGGACGCGGCCATACGCGAGGGCCGTCTGGACCTTTCGGTGCTCGCAGCGGCAGCCGCGCGGCTGGCCCGGCTGCAGGAACGCTTTCCGGCAGGCACGCCCGACCCGGACTCGGCCTGGAGCCCGGGTGACGACACGCTGCTGGCCCGCGCCGCCAGGCTGGGCCTGGTGAGACTCGGTGAGACGCCGCAGCTGCACCGCGACCAGCCGATCACGATGGTGTACCAGCTGCGGACCGAGGCGCATGACGCCACCCAGCAGGTAGTGACGCCCGGACAGGACTTCGCCGCGCTTCTGAAGGAGAACGGCTACCAGGTCAACAGCGTCGCGTTCCAACCGGAGACCCTGGACGTGCAGGACGTTCTGGCCCGTGTCCAGGAGGGACACACCATCATCTACAGCAGTTCCGGCAGGGCCCGGCTGCCGGAACGCGAACAGCAGCTTGTCAGGGAACTTGCACGGTGTCACCCGGGACGTTACGTGCACCTGTCGCTCTGGAACCCGTACCACGTGCAATCGCTGCCCCGCCCGGCACTGCTGGCGTTCGGCTTCAGGCCGGCACAACTGCAGGCCGCACTGGAAGCGCTGACAGGTACACCGACCGACGGTACGCTTCCTTTCTGAGCCAGTGCACTACAATCAGGTCAATGAAACACAATGTCCGTACAGCAGTACTGGCGGACGCTCAAGGCATCGCGGCGGTCCACGTGGCCTCCTGGCGCTGGGCCTACGAGGGGCTCATGCCCGAGGGGCTGCTGGCGGGCCTGAGCGTCGATGCGCGCACCAGGCAGTGGCAGGAGCAGCTGAAGACCGGCGCCACGGCCGTGTTCGTGGCCGAGGCACAGGGCCGCATCAGCGGCTTCGCCAGCTGCGGCCCCAGCCGCGACCCTGAGGGACTGGGGGAGGTCTACGCCATCTACCTGCTCCAGGAGGCGCAGGGAAACGGGCTCGGCTCCGGGTTGTGGGAGGCCGCCACCGGCTGGTTGCGTCAGCAGGGCTTCAGCAGGGTGAAGGTGTGGGTACTGGACAGCAACGAACTCGCCCGCGGCTTCTACGAGCGCATGGGCCTGGCGGCTGACGGGCTTCGCAAGACCAGTCAGTGGGCCGGCACCAGCCTGTGCGAGGTCAGTTACTCGGGTCTGCTGTCCTGATCCGGGCCGCAAGCCTGGCCGCCGCGTGAACCGGGTCTTCCCGGTTGACGTTCAGGCTGATGCCGCCCGGCAGTCCCTCCGCCAGTGACTTCTGCAGTACACCGCCCATGTGGGTCACGCCCCCCAGCAGCGTCACCGGCAGCAGTTGTCCCAGGCGCCTGAGCGCCGCGTTCGCCAGCCTGGCCAGTTCCGTACCCGCCTCCGCCAGGATGCCCGCCGCTGTCTCGTCACCCTTGGCGGCCGCGCGCACCACCGCCGGTGCCAGCGCGGCGACGCTGCTGCGCCCACCGGAGTACACGCGCTGTCGGATGACCGGCCAGGAGCTGCTGCCCAGCTGCGCGTAAACCTCCCTCGCCAGCGGCCTCGCTGCCGGCATGCCGAGCTCGTCCTGCCAGCGGAGCACCTGCGCGAGCGCCCGCCTGCCGATCCAGAAACCGCCGCCCGCGTCGTCGATCAGGTAACCGTATCCGCCGATGCGCAGCGCCGGACCGTTGCGCGGCACGTGATAGGCGATGCTGCCGGTGCCGCCGTAAACCAGCACGCCTTCACCCGGCTCGAACGCGCTGCGGTAGGCGATCTCCATGTCGTTATCCACCACCACAGCGTCCGCAGGCAGGCTCAGACCCTCCGCGATGACGCGCACCAGGTGGTCAGCCGCCCGGGAACCACCCTCGAGGCCGGCAGCCCCCATCACCACGCCCGTGGGCCGGCCGGCCTGCTCGACCTCCCTGAGCAGCGCCTGCAGCCGCTCCAGGCTGGCCTGACCCTCGGCGCTCAGCTCTTCGCCGACACCGCTGAACAGGTGACCGGTGATGCCACCGGTGCGACCGCGGGCGAGTTCGTTGCCACGCGGGTCCACCAGCAGCCAGCCGGTGCTGGAGCCGCCCGCGTCCAGGCCCAGACCCAGCCGCTTCACAGCAGTCCACCTGGCAGCAGGGCAGCGCCGATCACACCGGCGTCACCCGCCAGTGCGGCCGGCAGCACCGCAGGCAGCGGGCGGTTATGAAGCAAGGCTGCGAGCCGCTCCGCGACCAGCGCCACGAAACGGGGATTGCGGCTGGCGACGCTGCCGCCCAGCACCAGCCCCGCCGGATCCAGCAGTTGACAAACCGCCGCCAGGCCCCGCCCCAGGGCGCTGGCCGCCTCTTCCACCACCTGTTCCGCCTGCGGGTTCCGCGCATCCCAGTCGCTGAACACCCGGGCCGCGTCCACCTGCCGGCCGTAGAGCTGGCTGGCCCGCTCGCCGATGGCCGTGCCGGAGGCGATCGCCTCAAGGCAACCGCGCCCTCCGCAGCGGCAGGGCCGGCCTCCGGGTTCAACGCACAGGTGACCGACTTCCGCCGCCGCGCCGGCATGCCCGCGCAGCAAGCCGCCAGGGCCGACGTGGCCCCCGCCGATTCCGGTGGATACGGTCAGGTAGAAGATGCTGTCCAGCTCACGTCCCGCACCAAGGCGGAACTCGGCCAGCGTGGCGGCGTCGGCGTCGTTGGCAGCCACGACGCTGTGGCCCAGCCTGGCCGCCAGTGCCTCTTCCAGCTGCACGCCGTTGAGGGCCGGCAGGTTGCCGGCGAAGCTGATGCGTCCCGAGTGGGGGTCAAGGTAACCGGGTGCGCAGACGCCGATGCCCTGGGCACGACTCAGCAGCGGCTGCAGCAGTCCGCTGACCGCGTCCAGCAGCGCCTGCAGGTCATGAGTTGGCGTGGGCGCCTCGCGGCGCTCAAGCAGCTGCCCGTCCTGCAGGAGGCCTGCTGCGATCTTGGTACCGCCGATGTCAATGCCCAGAGTGGGGCTGCTCATAGGTAGAGGATACGTCCTGGGCGGCCTCAGCTGGCTGAAACGACCAGCGGGAAGCCCTTCGTCGGGTGCTTCAGCACCAGCACCTCATGATCGAAGGCCCTGGCGATGTTGTCCGGTGTCAGCACCTCGTCCGGCGTGCCGTAGGCCAGCACGGCGCCTTCGGCCAGCATCACCATGCGGTCGGCGTACTGCGCGGCCAGGTTCAGATCATGCAGCACCGCCAGAACGCCCACGCCGTCCCGTCCCAGTTCACGGGCCAGCCTGAGCACCTGGTGCTGGTAGGCGATGTCCAGGCTGCTGGTGGGCTCGTCCAGCAGCAGCAGGGAATCGCCTTCGTTGCCGGCCAGCTGCGCCAGCACCCGGGCCAGGTGCACCCGCTGCTGTTCGCCGCCCGACAGTGTCAGGTAGTTCCGCTCAGCGAATTCGGCCATGCCCACGCGCGCGAGCGATTCACGCGCAAGGCGACGGTCCTCACTCGTCTCCGTCTGCCGCACCTGATGGGGGATCCGTCCCAGCAGCACCACTTCCTCGACCTCGTAACCGAAGTTCAGCTGGGTGTGCTGCGCCAGCACCGCGCGCCTTCTTGCCAGTTCCTTGAGCCGCTGTTCCTCCAGCAGCTGTCCGAACACGCGGATCCTGCCCCTGCTGGCCACCTCACCGGAGATGTTGCGCAACAGCGTGCTCTTGCCCGCGCCGTTGCGGCCCACGATCACCACCAGCTCACCAGCCCGCAGCTGCAGGTTCACCTGTTCCAGCAGCCTGCGGCCCACCACGCTCACGTCCAGCGCCCGGACGCTGACCACTTCGCCAGCGATGTTCACGACAACCGTCCCAGACGCCGGTCGCGGATGAGCAGGTACAGGAAGAAGGGCCCGCCCATAACGGCCGTCACGATGCCGATTGGCAGTTCAGCCGGCACCACGATGGTGCGCGCCAGCAGGTCCGCCAGTATCAGCAGGATGGCGCCCAGCAGGGCGCTGGCAGGCAAGAGCGTCCGGTGGTTCGGCCCCAGCCACAGCCGCACCAGGTGCGGCACCACCAGGCCGACGAAGCCGATCATTCCGGACACGGCGACGCCGGCCCCCACGCCCCGGGCCACGAGGCTGATGATCAGCCACTTCATGGCGTCCACCTGCACGCCCATGTGGCGGGCGTTGTTCTCGCCGAGCAGCATCGCGTTCAGGCCGTTGGCCATGAACGGCATCGCCAGGCACGTTCCCAGCAGGAACGGGCCCGCGCTGAGCACCGAACGCCAGCTGGCGCTGCTGAGCGAGCCGAGCTGCCAGAAGGTGATGGTGCGGATTTCGCTGTCACTCGCCAGGTACACGAACAGGCCGGTGATGGCGCCGCAGATGGCGTTGATGGCGATGCCGGCCAGCAGCATCGTCGCCACGTTCACCTTGCCGCGCTCCTGGGCGATGACGTAGATGAGCACGGTCGCACCGACCGCACCCAGGAACGCGGCCACCGGCATGGAGTAGATTCCCAGGGCGCTGA
>CAZBBU010000045.1:3214-8989 GCA_964489965.1 uncultured bacterium | reverse complement strand
ATTTGTCAAGCGTCAAGCGTATCGTTGACGAAATACCCGAAGCCAGAGTAGGCAATGATTGCCAGCTCTTGTTGCGTCTCACCAAGCCGGTCACAGTGTATCGCTGGTTCGGAAGCGAGCGGCAGGCAAGCACGCTAGGAGTGTCCGTTGACGACCCCGAAGGCCTGATGGCAGAGTTGGTTCGGTTGGGTGTGCCGGTGGAGGAGTAGAGACTGAGACTGCTTGTTGCGTATACCACTCGGAATACTGGTGATAAACCGCTGTGTCCTGCACGGGTGCCAGCCGATTGACTTTGCAGTGAAGAGACCGGCGTACCGGGAACCGGCTTTTCCGGAGTCTATGCACTACAGATCCCGAAGTTTGAACCTTATGGCGCGCACAGCATGGTCAGCGGCCCGGCCACCAGCTCCCGACGACTAACTGTCAAGCCGCGGATCAAAGTTGAACCCCTCGGCGGGTCCAAGCCTTACTTCAGCGAAGCCGAAGTGTTGTGGCGCGAGCAGTATGTTGTGCTCCGCTGGAATGAGTGCGCTAGGCACCCGAAGTGCCACACTCGCGTGGGCCCCCAGCCAAGCGTCGCCGATGCGCCGGGTGGCGTCCTGCTGAACGGGGTCATTCCAGCCCGGTTGCAGCAGCGTACGGTCAAGGGTCAGAACCAGCTCATCGTCGATCTCGACCTCGATCAGCAGGTACTGTTCAAGCACCAGTGTGGCCCGCTGCGCGTGTACGAGGGTTTCCAGCGTGGCGAGAGATCGGTGCTCGCTCAGGTAGACCATGGCGCGTCCGCGACTGTTCCAGCGACCACCGACCAGCCGGCTGCCCTCACCCGTGAAGGCGTTTGCCAGTGGCTGCGCGTGGCGACGCTTTGCCAGGCGGTACGCCTTCAGTTGTAAACTCCGTGCTCGATTCTGAGCAACAGGTCCTCGATTTGTCTGGCCCCAGCCTCGTTGCGTGCAATCTCCAGCGGTTGTCTGCCGGCAAATGCAACTGCAGGTGAGCTCATCCAATCGCGAGCTGATGCCGTGTCACCCAGCACGTCTGTGGCCAATGCGTACAGCTGCACCAGTCGGTAAAAGCGGTCGCTTTCATCTGGCAACAGCCGACCCTGTTCGCGTCGCCGCTCGAACGTGCGCTTGCTCATGCGCAATGCCTCGAGTACCGAGTCCCTGTCAACATCCTTGAGGAAAGCGGCAAGGGCGGAGAAGGGTATGCCATCCTCAATGCGTTGTGCGGCCGTTTCAGCTGGCCAAACCATACCGAACACGGCCTGCAGCAGGTCGCGAGCTCTAGAACAGCTGCCTCTTGAAGCGTCTGGCGCCCAGTTCATGCATGCCCCCAATCTGGCGTGTAGATTTTACCACACTGGCGGTGGAGTGAGTGTGCTGCCTACGCTGCTCAACGCCTGACAACCCGGGCATTGAGCGATACGAACACGAGTGATACGGCCACGAGAATGAAGGCAGTTGCCAGTGACGTGAGTTGAGACACGAAACCGATGAGGGCCGGTCCCGCCAGAACACCCGAGTACGCGATCGTGGTCACGGACGCCACCGCCAGGCTTGAAGGCATGAGTGCCGTTCTGCCGGCCGCTGATATCAACACCGGCACGGCGTTCGACGCTCCCAGCCCGACAAGCATGAAACCGGTGAGACCGGCGAACGTATTCGGAACCAGCACTGCCAACAGGAAACCGCTGGCGGCAACCAGACCACCGGTGAAAAGCACAACCTGATCATTCAGGCGGGATCGCAAGTAATCGCCACCCATGCGGCCGGCCGTCATCGCGACAGAGAACACCGCATAACCCAGGCCGGCCGTGGCCACCGAAGCACCGGTGCTGCCGATCAGATAAACCGCACTCCAGTCCAGAATCGCGCCTTCAGCCAGGAAAACGAACATGCACAGCAAGCCGATGAACATGATCAGTCCCCTGGGGAACACGAACAACGGCGAGGGCTGGCCACTGTAACTGCCATACGGCAGCAGGCCCGGACCGGAGAGTAGCAGCAGAGCCAGGGCGATGGCCGCAACGAGGATGGCGGCGTGAAGGGGTTCGCTGAACACCGCAAGCAGCAGGCTCACGCCACCGGCGCCGATGATGCCACCGATGCTGAACATGCCGTGGAAACCCGACATGAGCGACCTTCGGGCTCTCCGCTCCACCATGACCGCCTGAATGTTCATGGTCACGTCGACCCCGCCCAGAGTGGCACCGAACAGCGCCAGAGCCGTTGCCATGCCGGCCCAGGTGTCCAGGGTCGCCAGCAGCGGCAAGGCGACGGTGAGGGCGACGCCACCGGTGAGGATCACCACTTTGCAGCCGAAACGATTCACCAGAATGCCCGTAAGTGGCATGGCGGTCACCGAGCCGATTCCCAGGAACAGCAACAGCAGCCCCAGGGACCCGTCATCCAGGCCCAGCCGGGTCTGTGCCAGCGGCACCAACGGTGCCCAGGCGGCCATGGCGATACCGTTCATCAGGAAGACCAGGCGCGTTGCCCGCACGGTCAGTTCCGTGCTCAGGTTGCTCACGGGTCAGTTGCGCAGTGACGGGTCGAGCAGGTCACGCAAACCGTCACCGAACAGGTTGAAGCCGAATGATGCCAGCAGGATCGCGAGTCCGGAGAACACACTCGGCCAGGGGGAGAGCAGCATTGTGTCACGACTGTCCGAGAGCATGAGACCCAATGATGGTGTCGGTGGCTGTGTGCCAAGCCCAAGGAATGAGAGCGAGGCCTCCACCAGGATGGCGGTTGACAGTGACAGGGTCAACTGCACCAGCATCGGTGCCGCGATGTTGGGCAGCACGTGCAGCAGCAGCACGCGCGACCCACGCGAACCAAGTGCACGCGCGGCGGACACATAGTCCCAGGACAGGATCGTGAGGCTGGGTCCGCGCGCCATACGCGCGAATATCGGCAGGTACACGATGCCGATCGCCAGCGCAACATTGAAACTGCCGGGCCCAAGCACAGCCAGGATGCCTATGGCCAGCAGGATTATGGGGAACGCCAGCAGGATATCCATGAGGCGCATGATTATCCGGTCGATCCAACCCCCGTGATAGGCGGCGAGAAGCCCAAGTAGCGTGCCGAATACCGCGGCGATTCCTACCGCTGCGAAGGCGATGCTGATGCTTGAGCGGAACCCATGCATCACTCGTGAGTAAACGTCACGACCGAAGTGATCGGTGCCGAGCAGGTACTCGGCCGATGGTCCCTGGAAGCGGTCCCGAATGGTCTGATCCGTCGGCGAATGCGTACTGAGCAGGGGAGCGCCGATGGCAGCGATGACGATGAGGACGCAGATGATGAAGCCCACCAGTGCGGCGGTGTTGCCACGCAGGCGCGTCCAGAATGAATGACGTGACCGCATCAGCTGTACTCCACGCGCGGATCGATCCAGGCATACGCCAGGTCCACAATAAGATTCACGAAGACAAATATGGCCGTTACGACCAGGATGATGCCCTGGACCAGCGGGTAATTACGCTCGTTGATGGCGCCGATGGCAAGGCGACCCAGGCCGGGAATGGCGAACACCTGCTCGATCACCACCACGCCGGAGAGCATGTAACCAAGTTGCACCCCGATGACCGTCACCACCGGGATGAGGGCGTTGCGCAGGGCATGCCGGTAGAACAGATTGCGGTGGTCCACGCCCTTGGCCCGGGCAGTACGGATGTAATCCTGATTGAGAACTTCAAGCAGGCTTGAGCGCAGGATGCGGGTGAGTCCGGCGATCATCGGCAGGGATACGGCGATGACCGGCAGGATCATCCGCAACAGGTTGCCGCCAGGGTCCTCGTTGAACGGTACGTGACCGATGGTGGGCCAGGCCGGCAAGTACAGCGACGCGAAGTAGAGCATCATCACGCCAATCCAGAACGATGGAATCGTGAGGCCGATGATGGTGCTGACGCGCACGATCGTATCCGCCCTGCCGCCACGGGCGCGTGCCGCGAGCATTCCCAGCGGGAACGCCACGACGATCGCCGTGAGCAGGCCAAGGAAGGTGATCTGCAGGGTGACCGGCAGGCGGTCCAGGATCTCCTGGCTTACCGGCCTGCCGGTCCAGATGCTGTCACCGAAATCGCCCCTGAGGATGCCGCCAAGCCACTGCAGGTACTGCTGATGTAAGGGCAGGTGCAACCCAAGGCTGCGGCGCAGGTTCTCGACGCGCTCGGGCGTGATGTCCGTGTTGGCGCCGAGCATGATGGCCACCGCGTCGCCCGGGATCATGCGGAGCATCAGAAAGACGAGTATTGACACTCCAAGAAGTACAAACAACAGATCCAGCAGGCGACGGACGGTGTAGCTCAGCATCAGTCCTGATTACTCCCTGCGACTGGCAGCTCAGTCAAGGGTGATGTTGCGGATGTAACGCAGGCCCCCGCTGGCGATCTGCTCGAAGCCGGAAACGCCGTCGCCGAAGGCGCTGAAGAGGGTACCGTACGCAACGTGGGCAATGGGCCCCTCGCAGGCAAGGCGGTGCTGCACCTGGGTGTATATCTCCTGACGCTCAGCCATGTCCGTGTTGGTGCGCCCGTTGTTGAGCCAGTCGTCAACTTCGGGATCGCTGTAGTTGAACACGTTGGTTGAGCCATCGGTGATGAAGGTGCGGTGGAAGTAACCATCCGGGTCGGTCGAGCCGCCGTTGAGGCTGACGAACGCGTCGAAGTTCGAGTTGGTCCAGTCCTGCACGAACGTGCCGAACTCTGCGACGTTGATGCTCACGTCGAAGCCGGCGCGTTCGAACTGCGCCTGCAGCACCTGAGCCGTGTCAAGAACCACCTGCATGGTGCTGAATGTCAGGATCTCGAACGAGATCCCGTTCTCGAAGCCGGCTTCTGCCAGCAGTTCCTGGGAGCGAGCAGGGTTGTAAGCGTAGCAGGCGAACTCCTCCACGGGAACAGCCCAGTCGGTGAGGGCGGGGCTGAGTGGGCCACCCGGCACGCCGTTGCCGAAGTGCACGGCTTCCACGATCTCCTCACGGTCTATGGCGAAGTTGATGGCCTGGCGCACCAGCGGATCGTTGAAGGGTTCACGGTCCACGTTCATGCCGAGCAGCGTGTAGCTCAGGTCCTGCTCACCCAGAAGCGTGACGCCCGGGGTGACGCTCAGGATCTCTGCCGCGGCCGGGTCAACCGTGGGCAGCAGGTGGTAGGTGCCGTTACGGAGGCCAGCCACGCGGGTGGAGCTCTCCGGAACGATGTTGTAGCGAACCTCGGCCACGGCAGGCTCGCCGGGACGGTAGTAGTCCGGGTTCGCTTCAAGGCGCAGGTAAGTGTCAGGAACCTGCTCGACCAGAATGAACGGGCCGGTACCGACCGCGTTCTGCTGCAGGTCACCGAATTCCTCCACGGCTTCCCGGGGCACAACGGTCAGGTTGCTCAGGTTCGATACGAACGGTGCAAACTGGCTGCTGAGGGAGAAGACCACCGTGTGATCATCGGTTGCTACCGCTGATTCAACCTCCGCGAAGCGGCTGGCCTGCGGTGAGGCGGTTTCAGGATCCAGGATGCGCTCGAGCGAGTAGAGGACATCGGCGGCAGTCATGTCGCGGCCGTTGTGGAACTTCACGCCTTCGCGGATGGAGACGGTGTAGGTGAGTCCGTCATCCGATACCTCGTACCCCGTTGCCAGGGCGGGTTCAAGCTGCAGGTCGGAGTTGAGTTCGAACAGGCCGTCGTAAATCTGACCGATGACTGCGAAGCTGGAGAAGGCCGTGACCTTGTGTGGGTCCAGGCCGGCGGGTGAGGAGTCGACTGCGACT
>CAZBBU010000045.1:0-3204 GCA_964489965.1 uncultured bacterium | reverse complement strand
GCCGCAGCCAGCAGCAGCCCGCCCGACGTGTTCCTGCCGCGCTCCAGCTGCCACAGCCCCGAGGCGACCAGGCTCAGCAGCAGCATGTTCACCTGTCCCTCCTGCAGGTTCACCCACAGCGCGCCGATCAGTCCGACGCCCATGAGCAGTAACAGGGCAATTCGCTTCATGATGACCTCCGGGGGGATACAGGGTTCAGCTGGCTTTCCGCTCTGGGACGGGCTAAACCTCTGTTTCAGACATGGGTACTATAGCACCGTCACTGCCGCTAAAGCCGGCCGTTTCTTGTAGAGGATCACTTCGTCCAGGCCGGGACTCACGTAGTCAGGAATCATGCCTACCTCGCTGTAACCTTGGCGGGCATAGAACCTTCTGGCTGCCGAGTTTTCCGTGTTGGTCAGCAGGAACATGTCATTCGCCTGATTGAAAACGGCTTCCTCGACGTGTGCCAGGAGCCGGCTCCCGATACCTCGTCCCTGCAACTCCTGGTCGGTGAGCAGCAGCCGCAGGTATCCGCTGCGTGCGAAGCCGCCACGCAGCTGGAACCAGGCCAGGCCGGCTACCCTGTCCTCTTGCGTGGCCACTAACACCTGCTGGGACTGCACGAGTGCGGATTCGAGTGAAGTGAGCAGGCCGTGGGCGGATATTCCGTACTGTTCGAACAGTGCCTGGCCTGTGACGAGCGCTGCGGCTGCCGGCAGGTCAGCAGCTGTTGCCGGCCGCACAAGTACCGCCGCTTCACACATGCTTCAGTGGGCGCAGCAGCTTGCCTGCCAGTACCGCGTGCCTGGCACCGGTGGCGCTGGGCAGGGTGTTGGCTTTGCCGTGCCAACCGTAGTAGGCCATCACAGCGAATGCCAGCGCTTCGCGGTCACGGGCATCGAAACCGACCTCGGCAAAAGTGCGCACCGGGAACGGCAGCAGTTCCTTCAGTGACTGCATCAGTCTCCTGTTGAATGCGCCTCCACCTGCAGCCAGCAGTTCATCCGGCTGAGACGGCAACTGGGAGTATGCGTGGGCGATGCTTCGAGCCGTGAATGCGGTCAGAGTGGCGATGAGATCGTCGGCACCAAGTGAGGCCACCAACGCTTGCGAACCGGTTTCCGGCACAATCACGTCAAGTGTGAACACTTCCCGCCCCGTAGTCTTGGGTGGCAGCATCCGCAGGTACGGATGGTCAAGCCACTTGTCAAGCAGATCCTGGTTCACCGTTCCACGGGCGGCAGCGGCGCCATCCCGGTCGAGCGGCTCCCCAAGGTAACGCTCGGCTGCCTCGTCGATCAGGCAGTTGGCAGGGCCGGTGTCGAACGCGATTACCGCGCCCGGGTCCAGGTTCGCGGGCAGGAACGTCAGGTTACTGATGCCACCCAGGTTGTGAATGGCGCGGTCAACCCCTGCCTTACCGTACAGTTTCAGGTCACCGAATGACACCATCGGTGCGCCTTCACCCCCGGCAGCCATATCTGACTGCCGGAAGTCGCTCATCACCGGCACCCCCAGCCGTTCCAGGGTCAGTGCCGCCTCGCCGATCTGCATGGTTGACTTAACGCGCCAGCCGCGCTCCGGTTCGATCCTGGGCACGTGATGAATCGTCTGACCGGACAGTGCAACCAGGTCGGGTTTGACTGCGGCGGCTACCTGAGCGCACAGTTCCGCCCAGTGCTGGCCGACCTCGTAATGAAGCTGGGTGATGGTCAGAACGTCCGAGCGCTCAGGGCTCAGGCTGTTCTTAAGGCGCTCGCGCAGCTCAGCGGGGTAGGGGAGTTGCGTGCGGTGCACCACCTCCCACTGCAGAGTGCCTGCGTTGTCATGCAGGTGGGCGCATACGGCATCCGCACCGTCAAGAGAGGTTCCGGTCATGACGCTCAGAACAGTAAGTGGTTCGAATGATTCGCTCAAAGTGGCTCCCTTTCATGAAGCAGTATGTGAACCGATCTGCGCAGGTCAGTTATGGGAGGGTTTCTGTGACGGTCCGGGTGAACACGGTTCGTGAGCAATACGGTGAAACGGTCCGCATCCGGATCGAGCCAGAGCGAGGTGCCGGTGAAGCCGGTGTGACCGTATCCGGGAATCGGCCCGGCAAAACCGTCCGCATGGCTGAGGAGCCAGCCGAGTCCCCTGGGCTCGCCGGTCTCCGTGCACACCTGCGGCTTGATTGCATCTGCAAGTAACTCGGCTGAGCCCAGTCTGGAATCAAGTCGCAACCACGCCTGGGCGTACCGTCCCAGGTCGGCGGCGGTTCCGAACAATCCGGCGTGTCCCGCCACTCCGTGCCAGGCGTAGCAGTTCTCGTCGTGAACCTCACCGACCAGCAGCCGGTTGCGCCAGCCGCAGTTCTCTGTCGGGGCGAAGTCCAGGTTGCCAGGTGGTTGCGGACTGCCGTCCGGCAGGATGGGTCTGAAGTCAGTATCATCCATACCCAGAGGGCGGAATACCTGTTCGCGTGCGTAGTCGTCAAGCCGCTGGCCGCTGACGCGTTCCACCAGCGCACCGAGCAGCATGAAACCGAGGTCGCTGTACAGGGCGGTGCCGCCGGGTGCGTTGACAGGTGACTGTTGCACCATGCCCAGCGCGAGTAATCGGTCACGGGTGTGCGTGAACAGGGGGATCCAGTTCGGCAGGCCGGAGTTGTGCGCCAGCAACTGCCTGACCGTGGTGTCAGCCAGCGAGGGCTTCTGGAACCAGCCGCTGTTGCTGAACCAGTGCCGGATGGGACGGTCAAGGGCCAGTTCATCAGCCGTGATGAGTTGCAGTACCGACGGCAGGGTGGCCACCACTTTGGTCAGGGACGCCAGGTCGTAGCGCGTGCCCACGGAGACGTCCCGGCCATCATCGCTGAGTTTTCCGAAAGCAATGGGGTCGTGGAGAATATCGCCACTGCCGTATTGCAGTACACCACCAGGTGTGACTCCTCGCGCGAGGGCGTCCGTCAGGGGTTCTGCCGTCAGTTGCTTCAGTGTCACGGATAAAGGCTAGCAGACCGCGACCAGAATTGAACGCCACTTGTCGGCCGCACGCCTGGCCGTCTGTCGAGTCTGTGGAATCGCAACTTCAACTGCGATTCCACAGACTGGAAGTGATTCATGTCGGTTTGGCTCTATGGATCCTGAATTTCAGGGGGTGGCCACCAGCGGAAGCCCAGTGATGGGAATTGGTCTTGAGCTGCCGAACAGATGTCCGACGCCGAGTTGGCCTTTCCGATCT
>CAZBBU010000044.1:0-9003 GCA_964489965.1 uncultured bacterium | reverse complement strand
CCCACCGGGTCGTTGCGGGTGATGCCGATGAAGAAGGCGTTGAAGCCTTCCATGGTGAAGATGAAGGTGCGGTACAGCCAGTCGAACGGTGCGAAGCTGTCAGCCAGGTTGCGCAGGGTCACGTTCACGAAGCCGCCGTTGCTGGCGAACATGTAGCGCCAGGCGAGCAGGATCGCCGGGCCGCCGGCCAGGATCACGGGCACGTAGAAGATCAGCCTGAACACGCCCATGCCGCGCAGTGGTGCGGCCACCAGCATCGCCATGCCCAGGGCGGTGATTATCTGCAGTGGCACACCGACGATGGCGTAATAGAAGGAGTTGTACATCGCCTGCATGAAGCGGCGTCCGTGGGCACCCACAGCACCCAGCAGTTCCCGGTAGTTCTCCAGGCCGATCCACTCGGCCGGATTGCCCAGGCGGTAATCGGTGAAGCTGTAGTAGAGCGAGGCGATAGACGGCCCCAGTACGAAAATAATGAAACCGAGCAGCCAGGGCGCCGATAGCGCGTACCCCCAGAAGGTGCGCCGCTGCGTCATGCGGCTGGCGCCGCGCCAGCGCAGGATGGATTGCGCGAGCAGGCCGGTCAGGATGCTGCCCACCAGGATGAAGGCGATCGTGCCGAGTGACCAGTAGAGGTTGTGCAGTCTGGCTAGGGTTGCGGGATCCATCGGTCGCGGCTGCGGTCCGGAGGTGCCGTGGCGCGCCGCTGTTGCCAGCGGTCGCACCACGGTGCACGGGACTCAGAGGAAGCCGTTGTCCTCCAGGATGGCGTCGTACTCCTCCTTGAGGAACATCTGCGTGTCCTCGAGGCTCTGCTGGTCGGTCAGGAACAGTGTCACCTGTTCCACTATGAGCGGGCGCAGCTCGGCGCTGGCGCGGATGTCACTGAAGGCGCGGCCGTAGTCGACTGCGATGTCAAGCATGGCGTCCCAGACGGGATCCTCACGCAGGTCCTCCCAGGCGTCCTGCCGCACGGGCGTGTAGCCGGCGACTTCGCTGAGGGCCACGGCGTTCTCCTGGCTCGTGATGAACTTGAGGAACTCAGCGGCCAGTGCGGGATCCTCGACGTAGGCGGGAACCGAGAGCCAGTCGGTGAACACCTGGATGAGCGGCTCGCCGCCAGGGCCTGCGGGATAGGGGGCGATGGTGATGTCCTGCCACAGTTCGTGGTCGGTGGGCGGCATGTTCCACATGGGGAAGATACCGCTGACAACTACATCGGAGGCGATGGGCCAGCCCTCGATGGGCGGCAGTCCGGCTGTCAGTTCGGTGGGCTGCACGGCGCGGCGGCGGTCGTACATGAACTGGAGGACTTCCGCGGTCTCGGCGCTGTCGAAGGCACTGCTGCCGTCCTCGTTGTAGAGTTCCCCGCCGGCGCTCCAGAGGTAGCCGATGAACTCCTGGGAGTCGAAGAGGCCTCCGCCGATGTCCATGAAGCCCATCCGGGTCATTGCGCCGTCTGCCACTGCGGAGTTGGCCTGGACGAAGGCCAGCGCGTCAGCGAAGGTCAGCGGGGGAACAGACTCGGGATCGGCTGCCAGGTCCGCCCGGTAGAAGATGGGCCTTGGGCTCATCAGCAGGGGCAGGCCGCGCAGCGAACCGTCGTAGCTGGCCACGTCCAGGGCTGCGGGCAGGAAGGCATCAAGCTGCTCCCAGTCCGCGAGGTACGGATCGAGGTCCGCGAGCAGGGGCCCGAAGGCGGCAGCATACTCGGATCCGAGGTAGACGATGTCGGGGCCGCTGCCCGTGGTGATCCAGCCGGCCACTGCGGCATCGAAGTCGCCCCAGCCGCCGGTCAGGATCTCCAGGTTCAGGTCGGGGTGGCTCTCCTGGAAGGCGGGGAACGCCTCCTCCTGGAACCAGGCCATGGCGTCTTCCGTGAGGCCGGTGATGTAGATCTCCAGCGTTTGCTGGGCAAAGGCGGTGCCTGTCATCAGCAGGGCAGCGCCGGCGAATGCGGCAATAAGCTTGGTCTTCAAGATGGTTCCTCCTGGCGAGAATCGTGTCGGCCGGTCCCTTGGGGTCAGGGCTGCATCCTCCTGTTCCGCGTTAGTAAAGACGCTTTACTTACTGTTGTGGCTAGAGCTTAGAGCCTGGACGGGGCAACTGTCAAGAGCCGCCGCAGGCAGCGTTAGAATCAGCGCGATGACCCGGACTGTTACCGCCTGGCCACTGCACGTTTGGCGCTGGTCACTCGCCTGCTTCATACTCGCCGCCGGCAGCGGCGCCCTCATACGCTTCGGCCTGCTGCACGGCTTCCCCGCGGGGCTCCTCTTCGGTGACGTTCGCCACGCGCATTCGCACCTGATGTTCTTCGGCTGGGGCACGCCGGTCCTCATGCTGCTCCTTCTCAGGTACTCAGGTGACACAGGCAGCCGGGCGGCCAGGATTCTGCTCGGTTTCACGCTGTTCGCGGCCTTGGCCTCATACCTGCCTTTCCTGCTCAGCGGCTACCGGCTGCTCAGTGTCTTCGGCAGGGAACTGCCCCTGTCGATGATGACGGCCGGCCTGAACGGCGTGGCCTGGCTGGCCTTCATGATCATCTACTGGCTGCGTGCGCGCACTGCCCGGACAAGCCCGGGCGACAGCTCTTTCACCGCCGCCATCCTGCTGCTGCTTGCCGCCTCCATCGGCGTGTCGCTGCTGGCAGTGGCGGGAGTGACCGACGCCGGCAGTCTCTGGATCAACGCACTCGCCATGTTCTACGTGGAGATCTTCGCGGAAGGCTGGTTCGGCATCGCCCTGCTTGGACTGGCCTACGCGCAGCTCGCCGCAGACGCACACGACGGGCTGAAGCGGCCCGGCCTCGTCCTGCTGGCCGGCGGACTGCTGGCGCGTTCAACGGCTTCAGTACTGGTGGGCACGGGAACGGCCGAGTTGGGATGGCTGGTGTACCTGGGCAGCGCCGCTGCGGGCACCGGACTCCTCATCTGTGTGCTGCCGTTGTGGCCGGCACTGGCGAGGCTGCCGGCCTCGCTCTGGCACCTGTCGATCGCCCTGCTCAGCGCCAAGGGCGTCTTCGACCTGCTCCTGGCCGTGCCCGTCCTCGCGGGACTGTCCGATGCGGCCGGGCTCAGGGTGTTCTACCTGCATGCCTTCCTGCTCGGGGCCTTCAGCCTGGGCATGGTCGCCGCAGCCACGCGGACCCTGGGACGCCGCGCCTTCCGGTATCCCTGGCTCTTCAGCCTGACGGTGCTCGTGATGCTGACCGCACTGCTGCCGATCAGCGGTGCATGGCCTGCGGCCTGGGCCGGCCGCTGGGGCATGGAGCTGGCCGCCTGGACCAGCCTCGGCCCGGTGGCGGTGGCCCTGCTGGCACTGGTTATGTTGGGCCCGGCGGGGCAGCCTGGGCCCGACACGGAATCAGCTACTCAACCCAGAAGTTGATCACCTGGAAGTTCTGCGCGGCCTCGCCTGAGCCGGCGCGGTGCACGTAGGTGAACATGCCGGCCGAGTAGAGCGTGCCCCGCTCATCCACGTCCACCCCGGGGATGCTCGAGCTGACCGCCATGGACGAGCCCGTGGTCAGGGTCACCGAGCTGGATTCGCCGTCGCCGGTGGTCAGTTCCACGGAGTTCCCGGGAACTGTCAGTTCGACCGTGTGGTCCATGGAAGTGCCGCTCGTCTCCGTGCTGAAGTCCTCCTTGCTGACCTCGATGCCCAGCTCCACTGAGTTGTTGCTGCCCTGCGGCGGGGTGACGGTGCGTGGCGTTGCCAGGAAGGTATCCATGCCGTAGAGGCCTGCCGACACCCGGTCCCGCAGGTCCAGCATCTCGCTCCGGCTCATGTAACTCCAGGGATCCCCGTTCGTGTGCTCGAAAAGTGCTCCCAGCTGCAGGCCTCCTTCGGGCACGCGGTCATCGAAGTACTTGATGCTCACAAGCCGTTCAAGCGGCTTGCGCGGCATGAGCACGGTGTAGACGGTATCGACGAGCCACGGTTCGTACGCCGCCACTATCCGGTAGTCGTAGGAATCGTAAGGGAAGCTCGTGAACTGCACCGCGTCCTTGCCGGCGGTGGTGTAACTGGTGGTGAAGGTGGTCTCGTAGCCTGAGCCCTGGGCGGTCTCCAGGTAGCGGGTCAGTGTGTTCGAGTAGCCGGCGGAGATCTCGATGGGGCCGATCGAGCCGCCCACGTTCTTGCCGAGCACCACGCCGGAAGTGACGGTCACGGTTCCTTCGAAAGACTGCCCGTCCGAGACTGACGTGCCGTGGCTGGTGGTGGCGTCGGCCGGGTCCTGGCCGAGCGCCGGATCGTACGGGGGCGCGATCAGCACCGCCAGGATTATGGGCTCGGTCAGGACGACCTCGTGCGAGCCGGGGATGAACTCCACGACGATCCCGTCCTCATCGTTGTCATAGCCCAGCAGCTCCGGGTAGACGTCGCTGTCCGCCGGCGGGTTGTCGAAGCGGATGAGCCACTCTCCGTCCTTGGCGAAGTCACCCTGGCCCCTGATCTCCAGGTCACCCGTGATCGAGTAGAAGGCCACCTCGCCCAGGCCATCGTTATCGAAATCACCGACCGCGATGCTGCTGGTCGCCTCGGCGAAGTGACCGCTGTCAGCCAGCGCGGCGTATACTTCGCGACCCAGGGAGTGCACCAGGTGCAGGCCCTTCTCCCCCGCTGTCTCCGCCGGGTCTGCAGGCCCGTAGCGGAAGATGCGGTCGTTGGCCAGCAGCTCCCTGACAACGCCCCCGTCATAGTCCAGCGCGTTCGCGAACACCTCGTACACCAGTCCGGGGTTCCTGTCACAGTCACCGACGCTCACCATCTCCGCGAGGCTCGCCAGCTCGCTCCAGGCACCATTGCTGAACAGCTGGTCATCGATTATCTGGTAGCCGAACCGGTACGGCCGGCAGAAGTCGTCCTCCGGGAAAGCCAGGATCCCGGTGAAGGCGAGTTCCTCGAAGCCGTCCCCATCGAAGTCGCCGAACACGGCGTCGGCCGTCAGGAACGGCTGCGTTTCCCCGTCGGCGTGCGTGAAGTTCAGGTCGCCGGCATGCAGCACCTCGAGTGACAGGGCCCCGGCACCGGTCTGGCCGAGCACCCAGTAGTCCACTCCGGCTTCAGGCATGTGGCTGCCGTTCGCCCTGATGGAGCGGAGCAACACCGCCACCTCGCTGCTGAATCCCTCGGCGAAGTTGCCGGCTGCCAGCCGCACGGACAGCAGGTCTTCAGCGGCCGGCACACTGTGATCGAAGGCGTTCTCTGCTGCCGCCATGTCACCGGCCCGGGACTGAAGGGAAACGAAGACGCGCAGCCGGCGACTGTCGGCGCCGGTCAAACCGTCCGTGACCACGCCCACAACCAGGTCATCCAGGCCGTTGCCGTCAACGTCTGTGGCCAGCGCCTCCACATCGACCACGTTCACGTCGCCGAGCGGGATGGGACCCGGCAGCCAGGTGTCGTCCAGGCTGAAGGGGCTGCCGCGGTCGGTCAGGTAGCCATGGAGTTCCCAGGCTCCATCTGCCCCGGGCCGTGCCAGAAGCAACGCGCCCTCCTGCAGGTCATCACCGTCGAAATCACCTGCGGCGATGGCCCTGGTGCTCTGGGCGCCCGGCTTGCCGTAACTGGCATCGGGCACGGCGGCATGAGCCAGCTCCAGGTCACCTTCCTCATAGGCATAGCACTCAGTTATCGCGCTGCGCACGTCGTTCTCGCGCAGGGGAAGTGACAGTACCCGGCTGGCATCAGATTCACCTGAGAGCGGGTCCGTGCAGGAACTGCCGATGCCTGCTCCGAACAGCTCGGTTGGCGCCACGCGCGCCCTGTAGCCAAGCGGAGCGTACTCGGTCGGGGCCGTCACACTTTCTGACAGGCGGCGGGCCTGCCCTTCCTCATCAGCCGGGTCGAAGCCGAGTTGTGTCAGGCGTTCCCGGACCGTGTCCACCGGTCCGTCAGGCGCGACTTCTGCCGGCAGATCCGAGACGGGCGGCGGCGTGATGACGGGGCCTTCCGGTGGCGTGCTGCCGCCGCTGCTTCCACCACAGGCAGCCATCAGTGACGACAGCGGCAATGCGGCAAAGAGAAATACTCTGGTGGCGATTCGGCGCATCTGGTTTCCCTTCCGGGTACCAGGCAAGGTACCCTGCCCCTCTTCCAGGCTGCGTCAAGGTTAGGCCCGGAGCCATCACCTGCCTATCACCTCACTCTCGCGCGACCCGGCTGACACGACTGAGTGGCTATGATTCGGCCATGGCAGCACCCAGGCGCCGCTCCCCGATCCGTGACGTCAGCAGTGACCTGGCGCACTGTTCCACGGAACGGCGCCTGGAACTCATCAGCCAGGCTGGCTTCTTCAGCCACCTGGACCCGGCCGACAAGCAGAAAGTGAATGAACTCTTCCGAGAGGTGCACTTCGCCAAGGGCGAATGGGTCTACCATCCGGGCGATCCTGCGCTGGACCTGTTCATCGTCGCGGCCGGCCAGGTGCGGCTCGTCCAGACCGGCCCTGGCGGCCGGGAAGTGCTGTTTGAACTCGCCGCCTCCGGTGACCTGGTGGGCGGCGCGGCCGTGATCGCGGGGAGCAGCTACCAGGACGGCGCTCAGGCCCAGACGGAATGCTGCCTGCTCCGGATCGCCGCTGCTGACTTCCAGGCGCTGCTCGCTGACCTGCCCGGCATCGCGTTGAAGGTTCTGGAGTTCGCCGGCTCCCAGCTGGAGCAGGCCCGCTCCACCATCGAGGGACTGGCGGTCGCCAGCGCCGAACAGCGACTGGCGCGAACGATCCTGCGCCTGGCCGATCGTCACGGTGAGGAAGGTGCCGAAGGCCTGCTGATCCAGCTGCCCTTGCCGCAGCAGGACCTGGCAGCCATGACCGGCACCACCGTGGAGACGGTCAGCCGCGTGCTGGCGCAGTTCCGCAAGGCCGGCAGCGTCACCGGCGGCCGCGGTTGGCTGGCAGTCACAGACGTGGCCGCACTCGAGGACGTGGCCTATGCAGGTGTTTGACGGCAATTTGACGCCAGCACGCTAATCTGGGAGTCATGAACAGGATTCTCGCGGCACTGTTGACCGTGCTGCTGCTCGGGACAGCGGCAGCGCAGGACCTTCCCCCTCAGGTGCAGGACTTCCTGCAGCCTGACAGCAGTTTCGAAGCCATGGACACTTCCCTGCTGGAGCTGCAGCTTGAAGCGCTGCTGCCGGCCAGTGATTCCGTGTTTCTGAGCAGCAGCGCCCTGACGCCACTTGGCCGCGCACTGCTGGCGGTTATCGCCCATGACGGACCGATGAAGCTCTACAGGTACAGTCTGAAGGTCAGCCTGGCCCAACTGCCCGACGCACCTGCGGGCGGCACGACACCGGCTCTCCTGGTGCAGGTGGACGCCTTCAACCTCGGTGCGCTTCAGCATGCGGACCTGGTGACTCATCTCGGAGCAGAACACGTGGCGCCGCTGGAAGAGTTCGGGGCTGGCCCCAGCCGCAACTGGCGCCTGGTGCTGATCCCGCTGATGGGTCAGCCGGCCGCGATTCTGGCCGCAGCGCGCAGTGAACTGACCGAGGAACAGGCCGGAGGCTCGACCTGCCTGGGCGAACCATGCCTCACGGTGGCGCCCCTCATCGAACCCGCAGCTGTGTGGCAGTGGATACGGTCCTGGCCCCACCGCACCCGGTGGCCATGCTGGACCTGGTTGCCACGCAGGCCGGTTTCGATCCTTACGTGTCCGAAGTGGCCGACCAGGTGCTGGCCGAAGTACTGATCGAGACCGCCTTCGCGCAGGACACGTTCATCGACGTGGCACTGCGCCAGGGACCCCTCATGGATGATTCGCTGCTTGCCGTCTGGCAGCGTGCCTACGCCTTCCCGGTGGGTGAAGACTGGAATCTGCACGTCACTGATGCCTTCGAATGCCGCAGGGGCGATACAGACTTCGCAGCGCCAGGCGAGTACTGCCTCTAGTCGGCAGCCACGGACGCGGGCCGGCGCACCGGCTTCTCAGCAGCGGCACCGTCAAGCCTGACCACTGCCACGCCGGCCAGCAGCAGCACGCCACCGATCAGCTGGATGGTGCCGGGCATTTCCGCCAGCAGCAGCCAGGCCCACAAGACGGCGAACAGCACCTCGGACAGCCCCACGAACGATGCCAGCTTGGAGCCCAGCCGTCTGGTGCCGGCGATGCCGCTCAGGTACGCGAACGAAGCGGCCACGATCCCCAGTGCCGCGATGTCCAGCCACCAGGGCACCATCACTCCCGCCAGCAGTACCGGGCTGGTGTTCCACTGCAGCTGCACCAGGCCAACCGCGCCGGCAAGCAGCAGAGCCAGCGTGCCGATCGTCAGGCCACCGGCAGCCAGTGCCAGTGGCGGCATATCCGGTGAGCTGTCGGCTGAGACCACGAAGTAGGTGGCGAGTCCGGCAGCAGCCAGCAGGCCCCACATCACCCCGAGCGGGTCAACCTGCACCGCACCGAACACGTCCAGGATAAGAACCAGGCCCGCCACTGCGATGGCGGTGCCCATGATGGTGAGCGGCTTTGGTCGCTGGCCGTGCCTGAGCCAGAGCCAGAGGACTACCAGGATCACGCCGCAGTACTCGAGCAGCAGTGCCACCGCCACCGACAGTCGTTCCACGGCCAGGAAGTAGGCCAGCTGGCAACCGGCCACGGCGATGACGCCGAACAGGAGCATGGTGGGCCAGCCCTTCCTCAGCAGGTGCCAGCGCCCGCGCATGGCCAGCGCGGCCGGCAGCGCCAGGGTCAGCGCGCCGATGGCCACCCGCCAGGTAACGGCAGCGGCCGGCGACCAGCCGGCCATCAGCAGCCCTTTGGCCAGGGCTCCGGAGGTCCCGAAAGCCGCGGAAGACAGCACCGCAAGCAGAAGTCCAACGGTCAGATTCCGATTCAACTGAACACCTGGGTCACGCACTGAACACCATCCCGAAATTGCCGTGCACTCATGGCACTGACTCGCTGCATCCTACTCTCGCAGGTCCAGCCGGGTTTTAATGCGGGTCATGAACAGACGGGCATTAAGGCCATTTCTCCTGGCGCTGGCGGCCACCGG
>CAZBBU010000043.1:0-9009 GCA_964489965.1 uncultured bacterium | reverse complement strand
TCAACCACGGCCTCGGCCTGATTGGGCCGGCGTTCGGACGGCAGCAGAAGCAGCTCGCCGAACACGTCATACTGTCCGAGCAGGCCCAGGATCATCTCCTTGCCGTTCGGAAAGTACATGGAGATCTTGACCATGCCCTCGCGCACGAAGTACAGCGCGTCTGCAGGATCTTCCATGTGGAAGATGATCTCCCCGGCCTTGAAATGCTTGTAAGGCGTTATGGCGGCTAGTTGCTCGAGTTCTTCGGCTGACAGGTCCTCAAACAGCTGAGTGTTCTTCAGATGCCAGACCAGGCTTGGGTATTCCTGCATTGGAACTCAGCTTACAACATCGGCCGGGCGGCTCCCCTCAAGCTCGCTCAGGCTGTCAGAATCGCTGTCAGCCAGCTTGCCGAAGGCTCCCCACTCGTCCACCGTCGTCTCCTCTGTATGCATCTTCTGTCCCAGCAGGTAAGCGGCCCGGGAGATCATGTAGCCCGACAGCGGCGCCGTCAGGAAGAAGAAGGCGAAGATCAGCAGCACCCGCTCGCTTGCGCCCACGGGCTGGAAAGCCAGTGCCGCGCCGCCGAAGATGCCCAGGCCGCCCAGCGCCACCAGCTTGGTGCTGGCGTGCAGGCGCGTGTAGACGTCCGGAAAGCGCAGCATGCCGATGGCTGACATCAGTACGAAGAAGCAACCGAACAGGATGAGCACTTCGGCCCAGATGTTGCCCTCGATGCGAACCACGTCCGGGAACACGCTGGCCGTCTCCTCCTGCGCGGCCAGTGCGCTGCCGAGAGCAAGCCAGGCGAAAGCGTAAAGGCGTCTCACCTGTTCATCCCCCTGGACATGATGTAACGCGTCAGTGCAACCGTGCTCAGGAATCCCAGGATCGACACGATCAGTGCCGCGTCCAGGAACGCCACGAAGCCGGTCCGCATGGCCAGCAGCACTATGAGCACGGCCAGTGCCACACCCAGGAAATCCAGGGCGGCGATGCGGTCTCCCAGGGTCGGGCCCCGGGCCAGCCGGTAGCAGGCCAGCAGCAGCGCCAGGAGTATGCAGCCGAATGCGATGTCAACTACCATGACTTCCTCTCCGGCTCATTCCATGAACCTCAGTATCAGCGACTCGATATACAGGATGCTGCGCCTGTGTGTCTCCGGATCAGGCTGGTTGACCGCGTGGCAGTACAGGAAGCGGCGGTCACCGGAAATCGCCATGGGTACGGTACCGGGGATCAGTGCGATGGCCAGGCCCAGCAGGGAGATGGCGGCGTTGGACTGGACGGTGAGCGGCACCTGTACGATCTGCGGATGGAAACGCGGTCTGGGTGACAGGGACAGTCGGACATTCACGAAGCCTGACACCACGACTTCCCGCAGGAATACCGCCAGGAACGTCAGCAGCGCGCGAAGCCGGGCCGGCAGACCGCGCTTGACGTTGCGCTCCATCACGGACAGCATCAGCAGACCCAGCAGCATCCCGAACAGGATGTTGGCCCAGCTGAGCTCGCCGTTGAGGAAGCTCCACAGGAGACCGACCGCGACGATCGCGATGATCTCGCCCATCACTCACCTCCCAGTGCCGGGTTGCCGTCAGGGAACACGGCTGACATGTAAGCCTGGTTGTCGCCGAGCTGGCTGGCGACCTCGCCGGCCACGTCGAAGACGGGTCCGCTGACGAACGGCAGGGCGGCAACCAGCAGCACGGCCACAACGGTGACCGCCACCATCGGCCCCGGCAGCTCGGCCTTGCGCAGCCGGCCAGGATCGCCCCAGAAGTAACCCATCCACACCTGCACTCCGGCGTAGAGCAGGATGATTCCGGACAGGATTACGGCGGTACCCGCCGCCGTGCCGAGCCAGCCCTGCAGGCCGAACAGCGAGTTGACGGCGGCGAACTTGCCGATGAAGCCGCTGGTGGGCGGCAGTCCGGCGCTGGCCAGCATCACGATGAAGAAGCCGACGCCAAGCCAGGGGTAGAGCGCCAGGTGGCCTTCCTTGAGGGTGTTGGAGCCCGACAGGCGCTCGGCGAGCGAGGCGATGAGGAACAGGGCGAAGATGACCAGCACGGAGTTGATCAGGTAGTAGACGGAGGCCGTCAGGCCCTGCTGGCTGCCCGACATGGCGGTTATGACCACCACGGCGATGCTGGCAACGTTGATGAAGGACATGATGTGCCGCCAGCGGTGCCGCGCGACGGCACCCAGTGCACCGGCCAGCACCGTCACGGCCGCCAGCCCCATGATTATCTGCTGGGCCAGGATCTCCTCGGGGAACATCAGCGTGAACAGCCTTATGAGTGCGTAGGCACCGACCTTGGTCAGCATCGCGGCGAAGAAGGCGCTGGCGGCCGCCATGGGCACCGGGTAGCTGTTCGGGAGCCAGAAGCCGAACGGGAAGATGGCGCTCTTCGTGGCGAACACGAGAGCCAGCAGCATCGCGACGGCCGTGATGCGTGCGTCGGGCCCGTGCATGGCCACACGCTGTGCCACGTCAGCCATGTTCAGTGTGCCGAACAGGCCGTACACCAGGCCGGCGCCGCCGACGAAGATGGTGGATGACACGAGGTTGATGACCACGTACTTGAGGCCCTCGCGGAGTTGCGGCAGCTCGCCGCCCAGCAGCAGCAGGCCATACGAGGCGATGAGCATGACCTCGAAGGCCACGAACAGGTTGAACACATCACCGGTCAGGAACGACAGGTTCACGCCCATGAACAGGAACTGGAACAGGGCATGTGCCCCGAACAGCTCGCGGGCGCGGTTCAGCAGGCTGCCGTAGCCACGCTTGGGGCCGGCGTGCAGGCTGGCGTCCACGAAGAACACGGCCAGGAGTCCGGCGATGCCCGAGAGCAGCAGCATGAGGGCGCTCAGCCCGTCCACCACCAGCGTGATGCCGAACGGCGCCGCCCAGTTGGCCATCTGCTCGGCCATGGCACCACTGCCGAACACCTGTACGGCCAGCACGATCGTGGTAGCCAGCGTTGCCGTGGAAATGGCCACAGCCACCAGGAAGCGCACCCGTGGCTTGCGCAGCAGCATCAGCAGCGCGCCGCCGAACAGGGGCAGAAGCACGGGCAGAAGCAGCAGGTTCATTCGGGGCTCCAGTCGATGTTCTCGGGTTTCAGGGACCTGGCCCGGTCCTCAGCGGCATCATCCGCGTCAGAGAGGTCACCGGGCGAGCCGGCCTCGGGCGAGATGGAGGGCTGTTCCGGGTCCGCGTACTCCTGCGGCGGCAACACCGGATCGGGCCGCTCCGCCAACTCCTGGATGTGGTCGGTATGAGTGGCCTGGTACGCCTTCAGTGCCACCACCAGCAGCAGCGCGGTGGTGCCGAAGCCGATGACGATGGCGGTGAGAATCAGCGCCTGCGGCAGCGGGTCCGAATGCGGCCCCGGAACGTTGAGAAGCGGCGGACTCAGCAGCTCAAAGCCGCTGCCCGCGAAGAGGATGCTCAGATTGATGCCGTAGGAGATCAGGCTCACGCCCACGATCATGCGGATGAGTGCCCTGGCCAGGAGCATGTACACGCCGGTTCCTATCAGCAGGCCGATGAGCAGGGGGATCACGATCTCCATCTCAGTCGCCCACCTGACTCTGCTGGCTGCCGGCCTCGAGCTCCGCCTGGTCATCCTCGCCGGTTTCCTGGTCAAGACCGAGCCGGGCCAGCTCGCTGTCGTCCGCCAGCAGGTCGATGATCGTGATGGTCACGCCGATGACCACCAGGAACACACCCGCGTCGAAGGCCATGGCACTGGCGAGTTCGACCTCACCCAGCAGTGGCAGCTGCACGTGACCATGCCAGCCTTTCAGGAACGAATAGCCGAACAGCATTGGTACGAAGCCGCTCACCACGGCGATGAGCAGCCCCACGGGCATTAGCACCCGGGGCCTGACCAGCAGCAGGCCGCGCTGGGCTGCCATGCGGGTCAGCAGGGCTGACACGGCCACGATGAGACCGGCGATGAAGCCCCCGCCCGGGGCGTTGTGCCCCCGCAGGAAGAAATGCACACCGAGCGCGACCAGCGCGAACACGATGGGAGTTGCCAGCGTCCGGAAGAAGATCTCGGGTTGCCTCACTGGCGTTCCTCCTCCAGACTCTTGGTTTCCGGTGTTCCGGGCGGCTTGGCGCGCAGGCGCAGCAGGGCGTAGATGGCCACGGCCACCACGGTGAGCACGGTGATCTCACCCATGGTGTCGAAGCCACGGAAGTCAACCAGCATGACGTTCACCACGTTGTCACCACCGGCGAGGCTCTTGCTGAAGGTCAGGTAGAAGTCCTTGAGCCTGTCAGCCACCGGCGTCTGTACGGCCAGCAGCAGCAGTGCCACCGACAGTCCCACGCCGATGCCGATGACGGCATCAAAACCGGCCACGACGCCCGGACGGCTGTAACGCTTGAGCAGGGGCAGGAACCTGAAGCCGGACAGGAAGAGGATGATGGTCACCGTCTCGATGAGCAGCTGCGTGAGTGCCAGGTCCGGCGCCCGGTAGATGACGTAGATGAGCGTGGTGCCCAGGCCGATCATGCTCATGAACACCAGGATGGTGATACGCGAACGGGCAGACACCATGCCGAAGGCACCGACCGCGCTCAGAAGCAGGGCGATGGCCAGTGGAGCGGGCACGGCTGAGATGTCCACGGGCAGCCAGGCGCTGCCGACCAGAAGGCCGATCACCGCCACGGGCACCAGGATCAGCCGCAGGTGGGTAGCGAAGCTCGCTCCCTGTGTGGCGCGCGTGAACCTCTCCGCAAGTTCCACCAGTCCGCGCACCAGCGCGTAATAGACCGTGTTGGCGTTCCAGCGTGGCGTGAGTGCCGCCTGGACCTGTTTGACCTGCACGGAGAAGACGAACAGCAGCAGACCAGCCAGCCAGCTGCCGATGCTCAGGTAGAGCGGCAGGGTCCAGCCGTGCCACAGCGTCAGAGCGTGGAGTTCGTATCCGAAGAACGGCCGTGCCAGGCGGGTGAAGAACGAGGCTACAGTATCCTGCCATGGCACCACGCCGAAGGCAACTGCGGCCAGCACCAGCGGCACGACCGGCAGTACCAGTGAGGCCTTCGGGCTCTTGAACTCCTGGCGGTCCGGCAGCTGCACCGGGCCGAAGAACACCCGCAGGAAGCGGCAGGTGTAGGCGAACGTGAAGGCACTGCCGATCACCGCCACGACCATGGTCAGGGTTCCGTTGTCAACCATCGTGCCCAGGAACAGTTCCTTGCTTATGAAACCGCCCATGGGCGGTACGCCTGCCATTGAGATTCCTGCGATGACTGCCATTATGGCGGTCGCCGGCAGCAGCCTGCCCAGCCCGGACAGCACCCGCACGTCACGCGAGCCCGTCTGATGGTCAATCACGCCCACCACCATGAACAGTGCTGCCTTGAAGACAGCGTGGTTGATCAGGTGCACCAGTGCCGTGAAGGTGTCACCGCTACCCAGGAGCGCGGTGAGCAACCCGAGCTGGGAGACCGTTGAGTAGGCAAGCAGCGCCTTGAGGTCCGTCTGCCGCAGCGCCAGCCAGCCGGCGAAAAGCATGGTCCCAAGGCCCACGTACATGGTCACGTCGCCGAAGACTGTGCCCGCCAGAAGCGGGTTGAACTTGGCCATGATGATGACACCGGCCTTGACCATCGTGGCGCTGTGCAGGTAGGCGGAAACGGGAGTCGGCGCCTCCATGGCAGTGGGCAGCCACAGGTGGAAGGGCAGCTGGGCCGATTTGGTGAAGGCGGCCAAGAGCAGCAGGCCGGCGATCCACGGGAACTCAGGGCTGGCCAGCAGCTGCTGGTAATCGATGGCGGACATGGTCCAGGTGCCGGCACTGATGCCGGTCAGGATCACAGCGGCCATCAGTCCGAGGCCGCCGAACGCCGTTACCAGCAGCGCCTTCAGCGCACCGTCCTGGGAGGCCTTGCGGCTGTCCCAGAAGCCGATCAGCAGGAACGAGCAGATCGAGGTGACTTCCCAGAAGGCGAACAGTGCTATGAGGTTGTCCGTCAGCAACAGCCCAAGCATCGCGCCACCGAACAGGAGCAGGTAGCTGTAGAAGCGCCCGGACCGCTCGCCGCGACCCAGGTAGCTGGCGGCGTAGTACATGACCAGGAAGCCGATGCCGGCCACGATCATGGCCAGGACCAGGGAGAAGCCGTCCAGCCTGAAACTCAGTTCCAGACCGAGTCCGGCCACCCAGGACCAGGTGCCTGAGACGGGTTGGCCCTCAAGGGCCTGGGGCGCGAAGCTGATGAGCAGCAGTGCCGGCAGGAACGCGAAGGCCAGGATACGGCCGGCCGCGGCCTTGAGCGCTATGCCCAGGTAGATCGCAGGAACCGCAAGCAGGAACGGCAGCGCCACCGCCATTGGCAGAAGCCAATCAGCGGCACTCATGTGGGCAGCCCCGCCGGTTTCAAGGCGCCAGGCGCCTTGCTTCTATGAGGGCGATGATCTCAAGGTAGCTGTCCAGCTGGTTCCAGGCCGCAACCTGAAAGCCGTCCACGAAAACGCTGGGCGTGCCGCTCAGTCCCAGAACGTTCATCGCGTAGTCAGCAGCTTCACGTACGTACTCGAGCTGCTCGCGTTCTTCCAGGCACTGGGCCACACCTTCAGTCTGGAGTCCCAGTTCCTGGGCCAGCGAGACGAAGTAAGGTCCGGTCTCCGGCAGCGCCTGCCAGGCCTGCATGCGCTCGAACACCTGGTGCGTGAAGTCCCAGAATCCCTCTCCTCCGTTGGCGGCGACGACACACTCGGCTGCCTCCGCAGCAGGCAGCGCGTTGGCGTGAATCATCACGAGTGGCAGGTGATGGAACTCGAACCTGACTCCCGGCTGCTCGGCCAGCAGCTGTTCCAGTTCAGGAAGCACGTTGAGGGCGAAGTTCTGGCAATGCGGGCACTGCAGGTCGGAGAACTCGCGGATCACCACGGTGGCTGCGTCAGGTGCCGCGCCCAGAGCGTGCCGTGCCTCGGGGAACGCCCCGGTGTCGATCTCACGCAGGCCGAACCGCCAGGCGACACTGATGTTGCCGTCCGACTCGCTTAGCTCAAGTTCGAGCAGGTAGCTGCCCTCAACAGGCACCACGGCGGCTTCATCGGCCAGCAGCGCCGCCTGGTTGCCTGCCATGAAGCTGGCTACCGGTTGCGCGATCTGTTCGCCGAAGCCGGTGGCCAGGCCGATCACCTTGCCCAGGTTCAGGTAGTTGTCATCGTTCACGGTGAACTCACCGCTGAACGCGAACAGCAGGTCTTCGTACACGACCGGCTGCACGTCGAAGTCCGTGGCGGTGGCGAGCACTTCGGTTTCGAGGGCAGCAAGTGTATCGGCCGCCGGGAGTCCGATCCTGGCTGCACCGGTGGTGCAGGCCAGCAGCAGCATCGTCGCGAGCAGTGTCCTCACTGGTTGTCTCCTTCGGGGGCGAAGCCGTAGAGTTCGCCATACTTGTCTTCAAGGTAGCGGACGTAAGGGCCGGCATCCAGTTCGCTGCCGGTTGCGGACCTGACCAGTTCACGTGGTTCCAGCACGCTGCCGTGAGTGTGCACTTCACTGCGCAGCCAGGCGAGCAGTCTGCTGAAATCGCCCGCCCTGATCTGGTCCTCGAGCCCGGGGTTGGCGGTACGGTGTGCCTCGAGAAGCTGAACGCTCATTATGTTGCCCAGCGAGTACGTGGGGAAGTAACCCAGCAGCCCGGCGGACCAGTGCACATCCTGAAGGCAACCGAGCGTGTCCGTTTCGGGCGTGATGCCCAGGTAATCACGGTACAGCCCGTTCCAGGCCCCGGGCAGGTCAGCGGGATCCAGGCTGCCGTCCAGGAGTGCAAGTTCGAGTTCGAAGCGGATCATGATGTGCAGGTTGTAGGTGACTTCGTCGGCCTCGACGCGGATGAGGCTGGGCGTCACAACGTTGATGGCTCTCAGGAACTCTTCGAGACCCGCGCCGGCAAGTGATTCAGAGAACAGTTCACTGAACCGGGGCCAGGCGAACTGCCAGAAGCTGCGTGAACGACCGATCAGGTTCTCCCAGAGCCGGCTCTGGCTCTCGTGCACCGCCAGACTCGCGGCCTCGCCGGCCATCGTGCGCTGCAACTCATCCGGGAGCCCCTGCTCGTACATGCCGTGTCCCGCTTCGTGGAAGATCCCGAAGAGGGCGGTGGAGATGAAGTTCCGGTCGTAACGCGTGGTGATGCGGACGTCCCTGTTGCCTATGCCCTGCGCGAACGGGTGCACGGCCCGGTCCAGCCTGCCTCTCTGAAAGTCGAAGCCGAACTGTCCGGCCACTTCCCGGCCGAACTGCTCCTGCAGGTCTTCAGGCCAGTAGCGGTGCAGGAGCGAGTCATCCGCGGCGTGAGAGCTGTTCCGGATCCTGTCCAGCAGCCGCATTGTCGCCTCGCGCAGCTGGCCGAACACCTCCCGCACCTGGGCGGTGCTGGAGCCGGGTTCGTACTCGTCATGCAGTGCGTCATAAGGGTGGTCCGCGTAGCCGAGATGTTCGGCTTTCTCACGCAGCAGCTCGACCGAGCGACGCAGAACCGGCAGGAACCTGCCGAAATCGTTCTCCTGCCGGGCTGCTGCCCACACCTGCTGGCCTTCGGCCTCGTTGCGGCTCAGAGCCTCGACCAGTTGGACGGGCAGTTTGGCGTAGCGGTCGTACTCACGGCGGGCGAGGCGGACCTCTGCTGCCTCCAGCGGCGACAGCCTCTCAGCTTCGCCTTCCAGCCGCTCCAGCAGCTGGCCGTTGGCGGGGTCCGTCAGTTTCTCATGCAGTATGCCCACCAGCGTGGCGGACTGTTGCGCCCGCTGGCTGCCGGCAGCGTCCGGCATGAATGTCTGCTGGTCCCAGGACAGCAACGACCCGATCTGGTTGAGGTCGGCCACCTGGCCGAATCTGGTGCGTAATTCCTCTAGGTCCTTCCGCAGTTCGTCTGCTCTGGGCATGGTCAGATACTCTCCTGCGGGCGATTGTAACGCGTGACCATACAGGTTCCGTACTGCGGGAATCCAAATTTTTCCTGCCGGCTTGTTACAGCTGTATCGGTGCGGC
>CAZBBU010000042.1:0-9125 GCA_964489965.1 uncultured bacterium | reverse complement strand
CCGGCCGGAACCATGCCGGTGGTCATGGGCAATGGCTTCGGCGGCGTCATCTTCCACGAGGCACTTGGCCACCTGCTGGAAACCACGTCGGTGGCCCGCAACGCATCTGCGCTCACTGACATGGTGGGGCAACAGGTTGCCAGTCCGGCAGTCACCTACGTGGATGAGGGTGTCTCTGCCCACGGTTGGGGCTCATCGCGTTTCGATGACGAGGGCGCAGCCACCGAAAGCACCGTGCTGATCCGCAATGGCGTGCTGGAGAGCTACATGGTGGACCGCTGGGGCGCCCTGAAGACGGGTTACCGGCCGACCGGTTCCGGGCGCCGCCAGGACTACACCGTCGCGCCGACCTCACGCATGCGCAACACCATCCTGGAACGTGGCAGCACACCCCGTGAGGAACTGTTCCAGGGCATCGAGCTGGGGCTGTACGCCAAGTCACTCGGCGGCGGCCAGGTGAAGCCCGGCTCCGGCGAATACAATTTCGCCGTCACCGAGGGTTACATGATCAGGAACGGCGAGATCGCCGAACCGGTGCGCGGAGCGATGCTGCTCGGCAAAGGCCCCGACTCGATAAAGAAGATCGAAGCCGTGTCTGACGACCTGTCAAACGAGCCGGGCATGTGCGGCTCACTGTCGGGCTCGCTGCCCGTCGAGATCGGCCAGCCGCACCTGCTGGTCAGTGAACTCGTGGTGGGAGGCGAAGCATGACCGCGGATGAGGCCCGCAACTGGCTGCTTGGGCAGGCCAGGGCACTGAACATAGACCTGGAGGTACTGGGCACAAGCGAACGAAGGCTCAGCGTGGAGGCCCGGGACGGCAAGCCTTCTGACGTCAGCCTCGCCAGCAGCGGCGGGCTGGGACTGCGGGTGATCAAGGCGGGCCGCACGGGTTACGCCTACAGCGAGGAACTGACCCCGGAGGCGCTGACCTGGACCCTTGACGAGGCCGTTGCCAACGCGGAACTGCAGGAGCCGGAGCTGGCCGCCAGCCTGCCGCAGGGCACTGCTCTGGGTCGGCACGACCTGCTGGATGAAAGCCTGTCCGCACCGCTGGAGGAGAAGAAGGCAGCAGCCATAACGCTGGAACGCACCCTGAGTTCCGATGCCAGACTGCAGGCGCTGCAGGCCGCGCGCTACATGGAGTCGCTGTCCGACGTGCAGATCGACTCCACGCGCGGGGTGTCCGGATCGTTCCGCGGTGGCCACGCCATGTTCATGACAGCCATCGTGATGCGCGAGGGCGAAAGCGTGAAGCAGGGCTATAACTTCCAGCTTGAGAACGGTTTCCACGCACTGGATCCCGGTCGTACCGCACAGGAATCGCTCGAGCAGGTCAGCAGGCACCTGGGTGCCCGGCCGCTCAGCACGGGACGACGCCGCGCCATCTTCGAACCGTCCGTCACCGCCACGATCCTGGGTCTGCTGCAGTTCGCTCTCTCCGGCAAGAACCTGGCAGAGGGGCGCAGCCTGCTGCGTGGCAAGCTCGGCCAGCGCATCGCAGCGGAACTGGTGACGATCGTTGATGACCCGGACCACCCGGGTGGGCTGGCCAACCGGCCTTTCGATGCCGAAGGCACCAAAGGCAAACGCCTGGTTCTGGTCGACAAGGGCTTTTTCCGCTCATTCATGCACAACAGCGAGACTGCCGCCCGCACCGGCCAGGCCAACACCGGCCATGCCCACCGCGATTACCGGTCAACACTTGGAGTAATGCCAAGCAACTTCATGTTGGAACGCGGCAGTGGCATAACCTATGACCAGGGCATCATCGTCACTGACGTGATGGGCGTTCACGCGGGCGCCAATCCGATCAGCGGTGACGTCAGCGTGCAGGCCATGGGCCTGGAGCTGAGTGGCGGTGAACGCGTGCCGGTTGACAACTTTGCCATCTCCTTCAACGTGGGCAGACTTCTGGAACAGATAGAAGAAGTGGGTGACGATTTTGATTGGCGCCCAGGCATGATGGGCATCATCGGCGCCCCCAGCATCGCCGTGGCAGACCTCAGTTTCGCCGGCAGCTGAGCGCATGGTCCGCCCCGGCGGCGGCGTGGTTGTGTATCATCCAGGCAACCATGAGCGTGGATGTCCATCTGCTGGGCGCTTTCGAAGCGGCCGGCCGCGAGTTGCCTTCGGGTCTCCGCGGCCATCTGCTGGCATACCTGGCCTATGCCGAAGACTGGGTGGCCCGTGAACAGCTGGCGTTCCTGTTCTGGCCGGACCTCGGCGACGAAGCTGCCAGGCGCAACCTGCGCCAGGTACTGAACAGGCTCAAGTCGGTAGACCTGCCCGTTCCGCTGACGGCGGACAGCCAGCGGCTGCGCTGGAACGTGACCACTGACGTGGCGGAGCTCCGGAGGGCCGTAGGTGTTCAGGACTGGCCCAAAGCGCTGGAGCTCTACCGGGGTGACCTGCTGGCCGGCTGGAACGTGGACGGCATCAGCGGCTTCGGAGAATGGCTGGAGCTGGAACGCGGCAATCTGATCGCGGTGCAGCGGCGTGCGGCGCTGGCGCAAGCCGCCCTGCTCGCGGGCGACAACCTGCATGAAGAAGCTGCAGCCATACTGTCCCCGCTGCTTTCGGACGTTGAACCTGACGAGGAACTGGTGGCAACCTACATGCGCAACGCCTACCTTGCTGGTGACCGCCACGGCGCCCTCGCGGCCTACAGACAACTGGAATCATTGCTGCGCATGGAATTTGAAGCGGAACCGCTGCCGGAAACCCGGGAACTGGTCAGGATCATCATGTCCGCCGAACCACTCGGCGACCAGCCGGCACGCCCGAGCAGCAATCGCGTTCCACTGGCGGTACAGCGGCCACCCAGGATGATCGGCCGTGAAGCGCCCGTCCGCGCCGTGCTGGACAGTAAACTTCCACTCGTGATCGTCCGCGGCGAGGCGGGTGTAGGCAAGTCGCGTCTCCTGGAGGAGGTGGCACCCAACGCCCGCCGCCTCCGCTGCCTGGAGAACCTGCGTTCGGTCCCATACCAGCCGTTCGTCGCTCTGCTGGAGGAACTGGCCGACACCTTCGGTGCGCCCGACGGCGCCCAGGTGCACGCCCGGGAGCTGGCCCGCCTGGTGCCGCAATTCGCCCCGGGAACCGAACCGGCTGATAAGGACCCGGAGACGGCACGCGGACGCCTGCTGCAATCGCTGGCTGCTTACCTGGAGCTGGCGTTGGCTGAGACGCCGGGCCGCTTCCAGCTGGTGGTCGATGACCTGCAATGGGCCGACACCGGCACCCTGGAAGTGCTGACCGTACTGGCACAGCATGGCCGCCTCTCGCTGCTGGGTGCCTGCCGGAAGTTCGAAGAGACCCGTGAGCTGTCACACTTCATCGACAGTCTGGTGCAATCGGACCTGGCGGAGGTGGTGGATGTACTGCCCCTCGACGAGGAGGGCATGGCGGCGCTGGTTGCCCACATGATGGACAATCCGGCGGGCGCCCCGCTGTTCAGCAACTGGCTGCATCAGAGCAGCGCAGGCAACGTGATGTTCGCGCTGGAAACCCTGAAGTCACTGTTCGAGGCCGGCAGCCTGCGGAGCAGTGACACTGGCTGGCAGTCAGACCTGGACGCCATCACCCACAACTACAGCGAGTTGCAGCAGCCACCGGCGATCGCTGACGTCATCGCCAGGCGCACCAGCAAACTCGGGGACTCTGTCCTCAGGACCGTGCAGGCCGCTTCCGTGCTCGGGCAGGGTTTCGACGCCGGGCTGCTCGCAAAGGTCACCGACCTGAGCGAATGGGAGCTGCTTGACAACCTGGAGTCACTCTCTGCCAGCGGCCTGGTGGCCGAGGGACGCTTCAGGCACGACCTGATCCGCCAGTCGGTCTACGCCGCCCTGACTCCGGAACGGCTGCGGGTGCTGCACTCCCGGGCCGCCGCGGCACTCGCGGAATCCGGTCAGCCCCTCGTCATCGCCGAGCACCAGCGCCTGGCCGGCGACATTCCTGCGGCCACCGCCAGCTGGCTGCAGGCTGCGTCCAGGTTGCGCGACCGCGGTCTTTATGACGAGGCCCGCAAGGTGCTGCAGAACGCCATGGACCACGCGCTGGCCGCTGACGCGGAAGTGCAGGTCTGGCATCTGAAGGCTGACCTGTGCGCCACCATGCGCGAGATGGCCCTGTTCGAGGAGACCCGCCAGCTGGCGCACGACATCATCGACAACTGCCCGATCGAGGTTCCGCGCGCCATCGCCTACGAGAACCTGTCGAGCGTACACATGTCCTCCGGCAACCTGCAGGCGAGCGAGGACTGCGCCAGCAAGGGCCTGGAGCTGGTGCGTCGGGCCGGCGAGGAGCGGCTCAGCATCAGCATCGCCACCCTGCTTGCGGCCGTGCACGTGTACCACGGACGGTTCGAGGAGGCCGCCAGACTCACCAAGGAGTCCATCGAGACGCTGAAAGAGAGCGGCCGGGAGCTGGATCTGGCGATGCAGCAAACAACCCTGGGCACGATTCTCGACAGCCAGATGCGCAGCCGGGAGGCCCTGCCGCTGCATGAGGAGGCGCTGCACACGGCCCGCCGCCTCGGAGCGCGACGGCAGATGCTGGACATCATCCTGAACCTGCTCATCTGCCAGATTGAGCTGGACGCTGTCACTGACGAAGCCCTGGAGCTGGCTGCCGAGGCGCTGGCCGGGCCTCGCTACGACGCCACGGATGCGCTCCGCAACAACCTTGCCTACGTGCTCAACCGGGCCGGGCGGTCGGAGCAGGCGGTAGAGCAATGGCGCATCCAGACGACCGAGGCTCTGGATCCCACACTGCGGCTGATCGCCTGGTCGCGGCTGGCGCGTTACCATCACGCGCGACAGGATTCGTCGGAGCTGCGCAGCGCACTTGCGCAGGTTCGTGAGCTGTCCCAACAGACCGAGTTCCCCGTGGGGCTCGCCTCAGCCGCACACGCACTGCTTGAATGCGGCGAGGTTTCCGACCTGCCTCTGGCCCGGCAGCTTGCCGAACGCACCGGTTACGATCCGGCCAACCTGCCAGTGGATGCCGAGCCACTGGCACCACTGTTCACCGGCGACTGAAGCGCCAGCTCAGCACATGCCCGGCGGTGACCAGTCTGCTCCACCGAAGCCGGTGACCAGGTTGAACTGCAGGCTGGCCATCGCGCCGACGGCACCGCCCAGGCTGCCGCTGATGGCGCCACCAAGCCCGATGCCGAAGATGGCGCTCACGTGCGCCCTGGCAAGGCAGCACAGTTCCACTTCCCAGCTCGAGCCGGCGGTCGTGCAGTCGTTGAAGCTCTTCATGGCGAACATAAGAGTGAAGGCGTTGTCGTAAAGCATGATGGTGTATTCCGTCATGGACTGACCACGACCGTCGGCCGTGACGCCCAGCGTTTCACCGGTGGCCAGGTCAACGCGCCACCAGGTTTCCGCACCAGCCGGCAGGAGTACCGCGTACCCGTGGTCCAGGTCACGCTGCAGGTTGCTGCGTGCTTCCGCCGTAAGGGACCCGGGCGCCTGACCGCCCGGTGTCAGCACCTGGAAGTCAGTTCCGAAGTTGGCCGTGTTGGTGCTGGTGTCCGCCAGGATGTCCCGCTCGGTGAGTGTCTCCCAGACCCCCTGGCTCAGCGCCTGGGCGCCGGCCTCGGGACCAAGCACCCGCCTGGCGTTGTTCATGATGTCGAGACGGCTGACGATCACGGATTCCTCCGGAGTGCCCGCCAGCATGTCGCTGTACATGATCAGACCCGGTTCGGACCGCCAGGAGCTGTCCGCCGTCGGACCACCATCGAACATCTGCATCGTCACCAGCCCTTCAAGTGACGAGGGCTCCAGCAGCACGTCGGCCAGTTCGTGCGCCGGTTCCTGACCGAACTGCAGTGCGATGGCGCGCTCAAGCATCGGACGGGTGTCAAGGAACGACTGCAGGTACTGGTCCAGAAGGTAATCGAAGGGCACGTCGCCCGGGAACACCATCAGTCTGTGCTCGCCCAGCAGGCGCAACTGCGCTTCCTCGATGCTGAGCAGGCCCGGCTGGGTCTCTCCCGCCGCCCTGGCCTCCTCACCGATCCGGTCGAACACGCTCCGGCGGAACTCGCGTTCAGTGCCGTCAGGCGCAACAAGCGTGACCACCAGCCACTGCGCGGTCAGCGCCGCTGCTTCACCGGCCGGTTCATCGCTGTTCAGGCCGCCAAGTGCACCGATGGCATCCATGAAGCCGCCGCGGACGGTGCGGAACACGCCGGCCATCGGGTCCGCCATGAACTCGGGTTCCAGAAGCGCGCCCACCATGTCGAACGCCTGCACACCCTCGGGCACTCCGCCCATGAAGGTGGGCACGAAGTACTCGCTGGTACTGAGCACTTCACTGATGTTCGCGGCTTCGGAAGCGGTATTGGGCACGTTCGTGTAGTCGATGACGACACCGGCCGCATTCGCCGCAGGCCGCTCCCAGGGCGTCATGACCGGGGCGACCACGAGTTCGTCACCATTCAGCGACTCGACCTCAACCTCGAAGCGGATCCGGTGCTGCAGCTCCTCGGGGACCTCGTCTTCCAGGTAGCGGTCAGCCACCACACCGGCATCCGCCAGGAAGTCTGCGGCGGGGTGGACTGACTCCCAGTCGCCGTCGCCAAGCCGGTACTCAACCCACGCGTAGTGCGCGGCCTCCTCGATCAGTGCCGGCTGCTCGGCTGCCAGGGTCAGGCCGGCTGCCTCAATCGAGGAGATCATGGTGTCTGCGAGCTCGCTGGTTTCCTGCAGACGGGCGGCGTCCGGAGCCAGGTCAAAGAGGGCTTCGACGTCCAGGCCCGGAACCGCCGCGAACGCCTCCTTGAGCTCCGAGTAGTCGCGCAGGTCGGCTGTGGCAGTTGTCTCCAGCAGTGCGGCCGCCTGTTCGTCGTCGAGCTGCCCCAGGGCAATACGAGCTTCGAAGCCGGCGTCGTTAAGCAGGTTGGCCAGCAGTACCGACTGGTCCAGAGCGTTGCCGGCGCGGGCCCACAGGGTGCCTTGCGCGCCCCGCAGCAACCCCGCGTACGGCTGGTAGGCGATGTTGTCACGCACCCACGCCACGATGCCCGCTGCGTCCTCGAAGAACAGTTCAAAGCTCAGCGCTTCCAGGTCGAAAGCAGTGCGGTCGATCAGGTCACGGATCTCCTGAACGTTCTGCATGACCTCGTCGAGACTGGCGAGTGCGGCCTGGTAGGCGTCCGCCTGCGCCCGTACGGGCGTGCCGGCGAGCAGCAGACCCACACTCAGGCAGAGGCTGATCAGACGGCGTGGAAAGTGAGTTGACACCATGAAACCCCCTGAATATTGGTACAGCGATGGTAGCACCAATGCCCGTAACAGCCCGGCCGACTCAATGAAACATTAATGCCCTGCTGCGCCAGGGACGGCAAGAATGTCCGTAACGGCCATATAACCCCACAAGCCGCATCCTCACTTCAGAAGCGGGAGGTGAGCGATGAGGAAACTTGCATTATTGATAGTTCCGGCCGTGCTGCTGCTGTCAGCATGTGGAAGCACCGGTGGTGGTGGCGGAGGTCCGGGAGGCGGCGGGCCGATCGCCCTGATAGTGGCCACGCCACTCAGCGGTCAGGCACCATTGACGGTACAGTTCTCCGCTGCCGGGTCCAGCAGCCCCCAGGCGACCATCACCACACACACCTGGGACTTTGGCGATGGAACCGTGGGCGCTGGCGTGGCCACCAGCCACACGTACGCCGCGGGTGACTGGACGGCCACACTGACGGTTACCGACAGCAACGGCCGCACCGCGAACTCGAGTGTGACCATCTCAGTCAGCGGTACGGGTGACACGGATCCTGATCCGGATCCCGACCCTGATCCTGACCCCGACCCGGATCCGGTTCCCGGTCCTGACGCTTCTGCCACCGCAACGGCCGCCTGGCGGGCTTACGCGGTGTCGGGTGACCGCACCGAGCTGGCCCAGGACACGACCAGCCTGATGCTGGAGGCCGTCGTGGCAGCCAGTCAGCTGGCCGGAGGCAGCCAGATAGTGGTTACGGGCACGCTGACCCAGTCGGGTAGCACCTTCACCTACTCAGCGTCGCCAGCGGACAAGCTGATCGTCGCTTTCAGCAATGGCAACCGGCTGGAGATCGTGGTCAACGCACTGTCCGGTGACGAGACCGCGAGCGACACGCAAACTTTCCTGCGCAAGCCCCACGCCATCAGTTTCACGGTCACCCGCACGATCCAGGGGGTCACGGACGGCCTGAGTTATGCATCCGAACGTGCAGGAGGCAACTTCGCCAGCAGACTGGTCGGCGAGGTCGTCATCGATGGTGTACGCTATCAGGTCGACCTGCAGGCGCAGGGAACCTACAAGCATGGCGTGGACCTGGAGATCGACTGGCAGTCAGACGAAGTCGTTACCGGCACCGTCTCGACTGACGGTTTCAGCGCAAACATCAACGAACGGCATGTGTTCCGCTACCTGTTCGTGGAGAACGCGGTGGAGATCGTGGACAGAACCATCAACAACAATTGGACGCTGAACGGCCAGAACTTTGCCTATCAGGCAGTTCACATCCGGCGTCACTTCTTCAACGGCAAACCCTCGTCACTCGACGAGGAATGGGCAGCCACCGGTTCGCTGGTCCAGGGCGGTAGCGTCATCGGTACCTTCGGCCAGGTGAACGTTGCTAACGTGGGCATCGACACATTCCTGCAGATCGGCGCTGAACGCGTACTCCTGCACCGGGACCTGTTCTGATGCGCCGGCAGTTTACTTTCCTGGCGGCACTGCTGCTCCTGGCTGCCTGTGGTCAGAAGTCGGGCACGGGCCAGCCGAACGTCAATCCCGTGGCGGTGTTCACCAACAGCACCAGCGGGCTGACGGTCAGTGTGGACGCTTCTGCGTCGGTCGACCCGGACGGCAGCATCGTGGCTTACAACTGGAACTTCGGTGACGGCGGCAACGCCGCCGGCATCACCGCTCAGCACACTTATGCCGCAGCCGGCAGCTACGCGGTGACACTCACCGTGATCGACAATTCCGGTGGCCAGGCCAACAGTCAGCAGACGGTGACTGTGACCGCCGGCGGTGGCGGGGGTGGGGGCGGTGGCGGATCCGGCCAGGGAACGGTCTCAGGCGCCCTTACTTACGGAAGCCTCCGGCCTGAGCACTTCGTTGCGG
>CAZBBU010000041.1:0-9186 GCA_964489965.1 uncultured bacterium | reverse complement strand
CTGCCGAGTGCCTCTACCACCTGAGAGCTGCGGACGGTCACTGACTTGGGCATGCCGTCGATCAGGTCCCGGCCCCGGACGTCCATGGTCTGGTCCTCTTCACCCTCAAGCAGCAGGGCCGCGCCGACCGTGCGTTTGATCTCCTCGGCACTGCGGTCGCCGATCAGCAGGTTGAAGCGGTTGCGCACGAAGCGCACGATCTCGTTGTCAAAGGCGTTGCCGGCTATGCGCAGGGAGTCGGACACCACGATGCCACCCAGGCTGATGATCGCGATGTCAGTGGTGCCGCCACCGATGTCAACCGTCATCGAGCCGATCGGCTGCATGATGTCGATTCCTGCGCCGATCGCCCCGGCCACGACTTCTTCGATCAGATAGGTGCGCCTGGCTCCAACTTCGGCGATCGCCTGGATCACGGCGCGCTTTTCGACGGTAGTGATGCCACTGGGTATGCACACCATGATGCTCGGCTTGAAGAAACGCGATGGCCCGGTGAGCACCTTGCGGATGAAAGCCTGCAGCAGCTTCTCCGTGAGCGTGTAGTCCGCGATGACGCCCTCGCTCATGGGCCTGACCGCGGTGATGTTTCCGGGAGTGCGGCCCAGCATGCTGTAGGCGTCGCTGCCCACGGCCTTGACCTCGGTGGTGCCGTTCACGACGGCGATAACGGCAGGTTCGCGCAGCAGCACGCCCTTGCCCTTCACATGAATCCTGACATTGGTTGTACCGAGATCTACGCCTATCACGAGTAGCAGTATACGCAGCAGCGCTGCGGCGACTGGTCGCCGGCAAGCTTTGCCGGGCTATCCTTGGCCATGCCCGTTCAGAACGACGCCCGGCGCTCGCCGCCCTACGGAATTTTCGCCCGGGTCTACGACCAGGTGATGGCTGACATCGACTACGAGGAGTGGACGGAGTTCATCCTGACCGAAGTCGTGGCACGAGGTTGGGAGGGCGGCAGGATCCTGGACCTCGGTTGCGGTACAGGCAACTCTGCGGCGCCCCTGCTGCAGCGCGGTTTCGAGGTCAGCGGACTGCAGGTGGCCCGACAGAAGTTCCCGCATGCGGTCTGGTATCACGGTGACTTCACCAGCTTCGAGTTGCCGCAGCGGTTCAGCCTGGTGCAGTCGGTGTTCGACTCGCTCAACAACCTGCGCAGCCTGGACGGGTTCCTGGAAACCGCCCGGCGCGTTCATGCGCACCTGGAACCCGGTGGCTTCTTCATGTTCGACGTGAACACGAGTTTCGGCCTTACGGAACTGTGGGAGGGTGGCAGCCTGCAGGATTGGCTGGGCACCGACTGGTACGGCTGGACCCACAGCTGGGACCCTGCCACGAAGATCGCCACGGTGGAGGCTGGCTTCCTGCTCGATGGCGTCAGCTGGCTGGAAGTGCACAAGGAGCTGGCACTGGATCAGGACGACCTGAGACGGCTGCTCGTGCAGGCGGGTTTTGAGGACATCGAGATGCTCGAGGAACCCTGGGGTGACGTGGCCGCTGCCGATGCGCCCCGAGTCTGGGTGCTGGCCAGGCGGCCGGGCTGAGGCAGGTGCTCTCCGTCAGGTGCGGGTGCGGTTCCAGATCGGTCCCAGGGCCCCGTCCAGTCGTCCGAGCATCGACCGGTTCTGGTTGCTGATCTCCCGCCGCCGGGGCTGCTCCTCGAACTCAGCCGGACTGTCCAGCGCGACCTCCGGCAGGCCGGTGACGCCGCGCTCGCTCCAACTGTCACGCCAGCTCACGGGCAACGTGTGCGGCAGTTGCCGGCCCGTGAGCAGGCCCCAGAGGCCGGCCCAGGCACGCGGCACCGTCCGGTAGGCGTCGTAACCGCCACCACCGGTCACTGCCAGGCGGCCATCGCAATACCTGTCCGCCAGATCGACCACGCGTTCCCAGGCCGCGAGCATGCCGGTCAGCGACAGGGACAGGTCCGCCAGCGGATCATGCCGGTGGCTGTCCGCGCCGCCCTGCAGGACGATCAGGTCGGGCCTGAACCAGGCGATCGCCCGTGGGACCACGGCGTCGAACACCTCGAGGTAACTGTCGTCTTCCGTGAACGGCTCGAGCGGTGCGTTGACGCTGCAGCCGCGCCCTGCACCACGGCCGAGCTCATAGGTGTGGCCGGTACCGGGGAAGAGATAACGGCCTGACTCGTGCAGGCTCACTGTCATCACGTCGCCGCGACTTTCGAATATCTCCTGGGTGCCGTCACCGTGGTGCGCGTCAAGGTCAATGCAGGCGATGCGGCAACCGTGCTTGCGGGTGGCGGTTTCGATCGCCACGGCCAGGTCGTTGTAAACGCAGAAACCGGAGGCGCGGTTGCTGTGCGCGTGATGCAGCCCGCCTGAGAGGTTCATCGCGCGCCTGACCTGGCCGCTGGCCACGAGGTCGACTGCGGTGACGGTGGCGGCGCAGATTCCCGCTATCGCGTCGTGCATGCCGGCAAAGATGGGGTTGTCGCCGGTTCCCAGACCTGCCGCGTAGCTGTCCGGCCGTTCGATGCCTTCCGAAACCTCGGTCACAAGCCTGACGTAGTGCTCGTCGTGCACCTGTTCCAGCGCGGAGGCCGGCAACGGCTCCGGGGCTCGCCGCTCGCCCTCCCGGAACAGGCCACAGGCCTCCAGCAGCGTCTCGGTCAGCTCCAGCCGGATCGGCTTGAACGGGTGGTCCGGCGCCAACTCATAGCCGCTCAGTGCCGGTGCCGTCAGGAAGGCGTTCAAGAGCCGACGGGCCAGGTGATGTGATAGCCCTCCTGGCGCAGTTCCGCCGCCAGTCTGTGCCCGCTGATCGTCTCGACACGCAGCACGAAACTGAGGCTGTCTTCCAAACGTTCACTGGTGAATACGCTGCTCACGTTGTGACCCCGCTTGCCGATCAAAGCCAGCAGTTCGGCCAGCGCACCGGGGCGGTTGGGCACCTCGATCTCCAGCCTGGAGCTGGAGCGGTTCACGCCCGTCATCGCCACCAGGGCGTCCAGGAAGTCGATGGCCGTGACGATGCCGACCAGTTCGTCACCTTCCAGCACCGGCATCGCACCGATCTTGTGCTCCCGGAGCACACGGGCGCTCTCTTCGATCGGATCCAGCGGGTGGGCGGTAAGCACGTCACCGATCATGATGTGCCGGACCGGGCTGTTCATGTCCACGCCCTGAGGGGCACCCGGATGGGAACTGCCGACCACCCGGATGTCACGGTCGGAGACGATGCCAACCAGCCGCTCGCCCTCACCGATGAGGCCGGAGGACCCGGACTGTGGTTCCATGATGGGGAAGTGACGGATGTTGCGCTGTTCCATCAGCGTGTGCACGTCGGCAATGGGCATCTCCGGAGAGATGGCCACGACCTTGCGGGTCATGATGTCCTTGACGAGCATCGTTTCATTACCTCCGTCGGCCGTGCGGTCAGCTTGGGGAGTACCCGCTGCCCGCGAACCGGAGTCGGTCGAATTCAGCCCTGAGTTCTGAAGGCGCCCGGCTGCCGATCCGGGCCATCAGGGCGTTGGCCGGACTGGAACTGATCTCCGGGTCACTGGTGTCGAAAGTCTCGAAACCTGCGCCCTCGTAAAGCCGCTGCAGGGCGCGCCGGTAGCCCAGTCTGCCAAGCTGCGTGCGGGGAAAATCGTAATGCCAGACGTACATCGTCGCAAACACAATCGTAGCATCAAACCTTCCACCGGCGAAGCTCACCTGCAGGAGCCGTTCGGCCAGTTTCTGACCGCGCCAGCGCGGTGCCACCTCGATGGCGCCGAGCTCCAGCAGCAGCCCGGTACGGTCCTGGCTCCACAGTTCGGGTGGTGCGGGCCTGTGAAAACTGGCGTAGCCGATGAGTGTCCCAGCCACAACTGCGGTGCTGACGCAACTGCCGGGTTCCACCGCCAGTTCTCGCAGTGCTCGCAGTTGCTCGCGGGCGGGCCTGAAGGTGTCAAGTTCCGGGTCTGCCTGCAACCCGCCCAGTACTTCTGACGGACTGCAGGCCTCCAGGATCACCTGTTCAGGCAGCATGGCGACCGTCAGGCGGCGCGGTTCACTGCGCGCCAGTTGGCCAGCAGCGCATCGGGCAGGCGTATCTCACCGTGAAGTTCCAGCTTGAGGGTGGAACCTGGGATGACCTCCTCGGGCAGGCGGCTGCCGCCCGCGTGTCCTTCCACTGCATCGCCGAACGTCGTGATCAGCTGCTCGTGGAAGCCGGCCAGGTCACTGCTGGACAGCGCGTCCTGCAGCGTCCTGGTGGCAGCGGCCACCTGTCCCAGGCCGATGCTGGCGCGGATGCGAAGGTCACAGGCCCAGGCGCGGAGGCTTCGGTCGCTCCGTTCGTTCTCCCGGGCCAGCCCCGCCAGTTCACGCTCCACGCTGTCAACGCGTTCAAGCGCTGCCTGGAGGTCGTCCGTGCGCAGGAGTGCCAGGGCCAGGTAGGCGTTGCACTGCGCGCGGTCGAACGGACTGCTGGCCAGCTCCAGTGCCTGTTGCGCATGGCGGGCACTGCGCTCGGGGGTCTCTGCCAGCAGGCTGGCCAGCAGAAGGCAATCCCGCCGGAGCAGTCGGTCTGTCGTTGTGGGCTCGGCCTGCAGCTGAGCGAGGAGCCGCCGGGAATGTGCGATGTCAGCAGCGTCAACAGCTTCAGTGATGCTGCGGCTGAACGGGAAGCGGAACGGCTGCAGTGTGCCGCGGCACCAGTAGGCGAGCGCAAGGTACAGGGTGCTGCGCCTGACGCGACTGCCGGTGTCAACGCTGAAGGTGCGGCCGTAGAGGGTGAAGATCCGCAGGTTCTCGGTCAGCAGGAAGATGGCCTTCTGGAACTGACCGGACGCCAGCAGCACCAGTGCGTGGTCTTCGTTGCTGCGGGCCAGCCAGAAGTCGCGTTCCAGCAGGCCTCCGGGCAGTTCGCTCAGCAGGCGGCTGCCTTCCAGGCTTTCCTGCACCAGGATGGCGCGTGCGGCCGCGAAGTCGTCCTCGGCACGCACGGGGTCGCCGAGCAGGCCGTGGAGCATTCCGCGCCGGGACATGAAGCGGGTCTGCTCTGAGATGAGAGCTTCAGAGCGCCTCGCCAGCTCGACCGCAGTGTCCAGCTGCTGCAGGGCGGCATCATAGCGGCCAAGGCGCAACAATACGTCCCCCAGGTGGTAGGCGACGCGGGCTTCGATCAGGTCATCCCCGGGGCTGACCGAGGTGAATTCGGTCAGCGCCTGCTCCATGTTGCCCTGGTCCTTGGCCACGAGCCCGGCGGATATGGCCACCTTGGCATGCAACAGCCGGCCGTTGGCACCGTCCTGCACGATCTGCGGAAGCAGCGGCCGGGCCACTTCGCCCACCAGCCGGGCCGCCTCCTCAAGCTGACCGCGCCAGCGGGCGATTCCGGCCCGCACCACAGCTGCTTCTGCCGTCAGCAATGGCGAATCGGTGACTTCCCAGCCGGCAAGCAGGTTCTCGGCGTGTTCGAACTGGCCTCGCAACGCCGCGCCCTCGGCGCGCTTCAGTGCCGTCCAGGTCCGTACCGTGGCGTTGTCCGAATGCGCCAGGGGTTCGAGGGCCTCGAGGACATCAGGGTGGTTGTAGGATCCCAGCTTCACGTAATGGGTGGCCACCCGCAATGCGATGCCGTCCAATACGCTGCCGGGTTCAAGTTCCTGGCGCGCGGCCGCCCAGATCTGCTGCAGCAGGCTCTGCGGGACGCTGCCGGTTCGCATCCAGGCGTCCAGTTCCTGCCAGTCCCTGGCTTCAAACAGGTGGTGAATGTAACGTGTGGCTTCCTCGGACCGGGCTTCGCTGGTGGCCTTCTCCCGGTACCAGTCGGCGGCCAGGCGGTTCAGCCTTCTGAACTCCTCAACGTTGTGCTGACGCAGGTGGCGCCGCAGGCTGCGGGCCAGTTGCCTCGAGAACGGGCGGTAGTGCCCCGCTCGCGCTGGCACCGGATCCAGGAAGGCCAGCTCGAGTCCGCCTGGCGCTGCCGTGTCGTTCTCGCGCAGTGCGTTCAGCAGACCTGCGGGGAAGTAAGGAAACTCTGCCGGGGCGATCACGGCCAGGGCGCGCAGGAACTCGCGCAGTGCCGGGTCGGTGGCAGTATCCATCAGGCGTACCAGCTGCTCCAGGTGGGGCGCCAGACTGCCCAGGTTGGGCAGGGGTTCACGCAGCTCCGCCAGCAGGGTCAGGGTCCTGAGTTCCTCGAAGGACCGGCCGGAGCGCTGGACCAGCGCCTCCTGCTGACTGGCCCCCAGTTGCGGCAGACGGGCCCTGACGAAGCGCCGGGCCTCATTGACTGTGGGTGGGTTCAGTTTCACCGGAGTACCGAACGTGTCGGTGATGCCGGGGCCGTTCCTGCGTGGTGGCGCCTCGGTCAGGCTGACGAGCAGACTCAGGCCGTTCAGACGGCTCAGTGGCTCGATCAGTGAGTGCCACAGCCACTCACCTGCCCGCACCCGCGGTACTTCAGGGGTGTTGAGCCTCAGGGGCACGCCGGCCAGTTCGTCCGTCGCGGCCACATGCTGCGAGATGTGAAGCAGGATCACCAGCTTCTCGTGATGCAGGCGGACTGCCTCGAACAGGACGCGTGCGACGTCCGCCTGTGCGTCAGCCTGCACGGCGAAGGCGCCGGACGCGCCCACGCGGATGAGCCTGGTTTCCAGTGCCGAGTGTGCCACGCCGAGCAGCCGGGCCATGCGGGCCAGTGAGCTCACGAGGTCTGTGGAGTTGAATTCCAGCCGCAGTATGCGGCCGCTCAGCTCAGGCATCGTCGAAAGTGCTTGCTGTATGGTGTCAGTCAGCAGCGTCTTGCCTGAACCCGGTTTGCCGGTGAGCAGCAGGCGCGGGGCCGCTCCGGAGCGGACGCCGCTCACGAACCTGCGGTAAGCCTGCATCTTCTCGCGGCCCAGGAGCTGCATGACCTCCGACTCCACGCCGGCGGCGGGTGAGAGCAGTGCCTCGAGTTCGGGTGAGTGCAGCGCCGGCTTGCCGGTGGACTGCCACAGTTCGTTCAGGATGCCGAAGAGAGCACGTTTGTCCTCGAGCTTGCCCTTGTCCCGGTAGATGATATTGCGCACCACGTTCGGGTTGGCGTTACGCAGTTCCATCTGCCTGCGCAGCCAGTTGATGCTGCCGAGGGTGCCGTGTTCATCACGCTGATTGCCGGTAGCGGTACGTACTTCTTCGAACAGTTGGCGCCAGGGGCTGGCCGGTTCAGTCGGGGGCCTATCGGACATTGCCGATATTCTAACCGGACGGCGGTATACAAGTACAACGGACTTGAACCCTTCCCGCATGGCACTCAGGCGGGCCGTACAATGATGCATGACGTCACCGATAAAGCGCCAGATCCTGCATGCGGAAGTTGTGTATAACGGCCTCGGCACGCCGCGGCAGGATGGTGCCGTGGTAGTGCAGGAAGAGGGCGGCCGCAACATCATCGTCGACATCACGGACTTCGAGTCCGCGAAGCGCATCTATCAGAACAGCGAGGTTGTCGACGTGGGTTTCGCCATCTAACCTCCGCCGGTGAACGCCCACACGCACCTGGACCTGAGCCGGATGCCACTGGTCAATGATCCTTACGAGAAGTTCATTCCCACCGTCATCGCGTTCGCCGGCGGGGGTGGCCGAACGCTTGAGGCTGCGAAGCGGGGCGTGGAGGAAGTGCTGGCGAGTGGTGTGAGAGAGGTCGGTGACATCGTCACGCGGCCGGATGTCCTGAAGTTCCTGCTGGGGCACCCGGAGCTGCGGGGAGTGGCCTACTGGGAAGTCATCGGCATGGACCCGGAGCTGGTTGACCGGCAGCTGAACGAGACGGAAGCGCTGATCCGGGAGCACCTGCCGCTGCAACGTGCCGGCGGGATGCGGCTGGGGTTGACCCCGCACACGCCCCACACGGTGAACGACCGACTGATGCAGGGACTGATGCAGCTGGCCCGGCACTACAGGCTGCCGGTACAGATTCACGTTGAGGAAAGCCCGCTGGAGAAGCCGATGTTCCTGGATGGGAGCGGCGAACTCGCCCGCGTCAGGCGTGAGTTCGATCCGGACTGGCAGCCGCCGGGTGTCTCACCGATACGTCACCTGGAGCAGCTGGGCGTGCTTGAAGCCGCACCAACGTTGATTCACATGGTGAACGTGAACGAAGACGACGTGGCTACGGTTCACAAGTACGGCTGCCGGGTCGTGCACTGCCCCAGGTCGAACGACCAGCTGTATTGCGGTCGCTTCCCCTGGGAGCTGTACGCGCGCCAGGGGGTTGCGGTCGGAATCGGCACCGATTCGCGCGGTTCCAGCCCGTCACTGTCCGTGCAGGAGGAGGTGGTTCACGCACGCAACCTGCATGGTGAGCGGGCCAGTCCGCTGGCGCTGGTCAGGGCTGCCGTCAAGGGCGGACATCAGGTGCTGGGCAGCCAGCCGCCCAGGTTCCTGCGGGGCGATGACGCCTCACTGCTGCACTTCTGGCCTGCTGCCTGAGGTACAGCTGACCATGGGCCGAGCAAGTAGATTGAGTGACAGGAGGAACACATGGCTGAAGGCACCCTGACGATTACCGATGACAACTTCGACCAGGAGACGCAATCCGGGCTCACACTGGTGGATTTCTGGGCACCGTGGTGCGGACCTTGCCGGCTGGTCGGTCCTGTCATCGAGGAACTGGCGGGCGACTACGCGGGCCAGATCAAGGTCGGCAAGCTGAATGTCGATGACAACCTGAAGACTTCGGAGAAGTTCCGTGTGATGTCCATCCCGACCGTCATCCTCTTCAAGGACGGCGAGGCGATAGAGGTGATGGTGGGCGCTCAGCCCAAGTCGGCCTACCAGGCCCGCATCGAGAAGCACCTGACTGCCTGAAAAGTCAGGGCAGTGAATGAAGAACCGGTCCGCAGGCTGACTTGCCTGCGGACCGGTTTCGTTTCCCGCGTACCGTGTCCTGACTTACCAGTCAGCCTGCAGTGTGTAACGGGTGTAGATCGTGTCGCGGCGGCGCTCCTGGTAGCCGTCCAGGCGTCCGGCGCCCGGCAGGCCCAGCGCCGCGAGGGTGTCGATCAGCAGCTGCTCGACCGTACGCACGTAGGCGACGGTGTCGGGCAGCAGCCCCGGGCGGGGGCCGGGCACCCACAGGATCGGGTAGCCCACCAGCTGGCCCGGGCCGTGGTAGGTCACGTCGCCGCCCCGACCCGCCTCGACCAGCTCCGCCCCCACCGTGGCCGGGTCGACGAGCACGTTC
>CAZBBU010000040.1:0-9664 GCA_964489965.1 uncultured bacterium | reverse complement strand
GTAGCAGCGCACCACATGTGCTGGCCATCATCCCCCCCATACTAACGGTGAACACAATTGCCAACCAGTAACCTATTCCACGAGCGAGCACTGAAATGAGGCAACCCAGGACGATCATCCACACCAGGTTGTCAGTGAGCAGCCGGGCGGTGCTCGCCGGTACGATGGCGAAAGCGACGAACATGACCGCGCCGACCGCGTCAAAGGCCGTGACTGCCGTGGCGCTGGTCAGTCCGAGCAGCAGGTAGTAGAGCAGTGCCGGGGCAAATCCCAGTGCCCGGGCAAGGCCAGGGTCGAAGGTGGCCAGTTTCAGTTCCTTGAAGAACAGCGTGACGAACAGCAGATTCAGCGTGGCCATCGCGGCAAGTGACACCAGTGACTGCGCAATCGGCTGCCCCAGCACCTGGACATTCTTGAGCCAAACGAAGCCTATCTCGCCGAGCAGCACGGTGTGCTGATCGATATGTACATTGCGCGCGTTGAGGTTCAGCAACAGAACGCCTGTTGCGAAGAGTATGGGAAAGACCAGGCCGATCGCCGCGTCCTGCTTCACGCGCCTGGTGGATGCGAGCAGTTCAGTGAGCCAGACCGTCAGCAGTCCCGTCAGGCCCGCGCCGGCAATCTGCAGCGGTCCGGCCTGCTGTCCGGTCAGCATCCACACGATGACGATGCCGAACACCACGGAGTGACTGATGGCGTCGGTCAGCATGCTGTTGCCCCTCAGCACCAGGAACGCACCCAGCAGCGAGGCGGCCACGCCCACCAGCGCACCGGTCAGCACAATCTGCAGCGGGATGTTGCCTGAGAGTGCCTCGATCACGATTGACGTCCCCTGGTGAGTGAGTCCAGGATGCGCTGCGCGGCTTTATGGCCGGCGTCTGTGAGTCGCCAGTGTGTGCCTTCCTTGGGCATATGTCGGACCGAGTCGACCAGGCCACTGGACTGCAACCGCCGCAGTACCGCCTCAGTACGCACTCCGAAGTAGGTGTTGAGCATGCCCTGTTCGGTGGGGTAGTCGGGGTCGCCGTGCTCTGTCGCTATCCGCAGCATGGTGGTGAGCAGCTGCCTGCTCCGCAGCTGACGCCCCTGCCGGGCTCGTGCGATCGCTTCCCACAGCAGGCCCCTGGCGGGCGCGATGAGTATTGAGACAATCGCGATGGCGCTTATGCACAGGACTATCAGCGGTCCGGTGGACAACCCTCGTTGCAGGCTGCTCAACACGGCGCCGGTGACGCCGCCCACGGCTGCGAAAACGGCTGCAAGCAGCAGCATCGGTGCCAGGCGGTTTACCCACTGTCGTGCGGCTACTGCGGGCGCAATGATCATGGCTGACATCAGGACCACGCCGACGAGCTGCAGGCCCACGACCACTGCGATGGCCACCATCATCGTGAGAGCGCCCTCCAGCACGACCACTGGCAGCCCGAGAGTATGGGCGAACAGCGGATCAAAAGTGGTGACCTTGAGTTCCTTCCAGAACAGCAACAGCAAGGCGGTACTGATCGCCGCCACTATGGCCATCAACTGGACATCACTGCGGAGCATGGCGGCGGCCTGGCCGAAGAGGAAACTGTCCAGCCCAGCCTGCGCAGCGCCCGCATGGTTCTGGATCCAGGTGAGCAGGACCACGCCGACAGCGAAGAACACGCTGAGGACAGTGCCCATGATGGCGTCAAGTTTCAGGCGGCTGTGCCGCTGCAGCAGCAGCATGGTCAGGGTGGCAAGCAGTCCGGTGACGAGGGCGCCCAGCATCATGCCGGGCAGGTGCCGGCTGCCGGCGATGATGAAGCCCAGGCAGATGCCAGGCAGTGCGGCATGGGAGAGCGTGTCACCGAGAAGGCTTTGGCGCCGGAGCACGGCGAAGCTGCCCAGCGTGCCGCTGATCACGCCCAGCAGAAGCGCGCCGAGCGCAACAGTCTGCAGGGTGTAGTCTCCGAATGCCGCCAGCACCGGACTCACGCTGAGCCTTCACCGCACGGCTGGGTGAAGAGCCGGTTGTCCTGCAGCAGGGCAATCTGACCGCCGTAGGCGGCACGCAGATTCTCGGCGTTGTAAACCTCGCTCACAGGCCCATGGGCCACCACCCGGACGTTAAGTATCAGCATCCAGTCGAAATAGCTCGTGACCGTCTGCAGGTCGTGATGAACCACGATCACCGTCCGGCCTGCATCACGCAGTTCCCGAAGCAGGCCGATGATCACCTTCTCGGTAGTGGCGTCCACGCCAGCCATCGGCTCATCGAGGAACAGCACGTCTGCTTCCTGGACCAGGGCCCGGGCCAGGAATACCCGCTGCTGTTGGCCACCGGACAGCTGGCTGATCTGCCGGTTCCGGTAAGCGCCCATCCCTACGCGTTCCAGCGCTTCCAGCGCTTGCTGGCGGTGAGCACGTCCGGGGCGGCGGAGCCAGCCGACACGGCCATATAGGCCCATCATGACCACGTCCATGGCCGTGACCGGAAAGTCCCAGTCCACACTGGTCCGTTGCGGCACATAGGCGACCCGGCCCCGCATCTGCCTGTAGGGCTCACCGAGAATGTAGACGTGCCCTGCAGCTGTACCTACCAGGCCCAGCATCGCCTTGATGAGTGTGCTCTTGCCTGCTCCGTTCGGCCCCACGATGGCAGCCAGAACTCCCGGTGGCACATCCAGGTCGATGTCCCACAGCACGGGGGTGCTGCGGTAGCTGACAGTGAGGTCTTCCACGTGCACGGCCAGGCCGGGTTCGTGCTTCATGGCACTCCCCATTGCTCTGTCCACGTGGCGAGTCCGGCAGGCAGCTCCGGCAGTTGGCCGCCAAGGGCAATTACGATGACGCGGGTGTTGTGGAGCAGCATGCCGATGTAGGTGCCTTCCGGTGTGCCCAGTTCGCCCATCGCGTCAGAGTACAGCTCACCACCGAGCACAGTGCGCGTACCGGAGTTGTTCACCGCTTCCAGTACTGCCTGTATGGTCCTGGGGTTGATGGTGCTCTCCACGAACACAGCCGGTACGCCGGCTTCAACTATCAGTTCGACGGTGGCTCGGATATCTGCAACTCCGGCCTCTGATTCTGTACTGAGCCCCTGGATGGCGGCTACGTCGATGCCGTAGGCCTGCCCGTAGTACGCGAAGGCGTCGTGGGCCGTGACAAGTTGCCGCTGCCCAGCGGGGATGGTTGCAATCGCCTGGCCTATCCAGTCGTGCAGCTCCAGCAGAGACTGGCGGTACTCGTCCGCGTTGGCCCGGTACTGCGCGGCGTTGGCCTGGTCGAGTTCGGCCAGTTGTTCCGCGATTTCGATGGCGGTCAGACTGAACAGGCTCGCGTCCATCCAAATGTGAGGGTCGTAAGCCAGGCTGTCATCATCTGAGCTCAGCAGGTTTTGCTCGGGGACTGCAGCCTCGGCGATGGCGGCCGTGGGGTGAATGGTGGCGAAACGGTCCAGAACCTCGGCCAGTTGACCCTCGAGCCGCATGCCGTGATAAAGGATCAGGTCCGAGGACTGCAGATCCTGCACGTCACTGGGAGTGGCCCGGTACAGGTGCGGGTCCACGCCGGGGCCCATCATCTGAATCACCTCGGCCAGTTCTCCGGCTACGTTGCGTGTTACGTCCGCAAGTTGGCTGGTGGTGACCAGCACTCTGGGTTGGCTGGAGACGGTGCCCAGAAGCAGGAACGTTATCAGCAGAATGCTGTTGCGCATGAATAATCTGCCCTCTTTCGCGGCACAACAAAACCAAGGTTTAGGCATGCCTAAATCAGAGGATAACGCCTGATGTCACCGTGCGCAAGTGCACTACAGTCACGCCTTGACGCGCTGACCCATGTCACCTGAAACACCGAACTCGCCAGCAGTGTCTCCGATGGCGCTGGAGGCGTTCAGCCAGTCCGCCAGCAGGAACAGGTACTCCTCGGCCTCCTCACGCGAGCCCGCGTAAAGGACAACCCCGCCGAACTTGGTCATGAAAACCACGGCCGTGGCCGAAATGCCTTCATTCTCGCCGTCACCGATCGTGATGATGGCACTGTTGCTGACGTTGAACAGGTGGGACTTGTCCAGCCACACCCAACCGAGCTCTGTCGAGCCCGGTATGCCTCCAGGTGTGGAATCCGATTCGTCATCCAGCTGGTCCAGGAAGCCCGTATCAGCCCCCAGGTCTGCCGCCAGTCGTTCCAGAGCGTCAAAGCACGCGTCTGTATCGCCAGCCAGCAGGACAAGGCCGGTGTCGTCAGACTCCTCGAACAGGTTCAGGTGGGTGAGGTGCCCTTCCCCCTCCATATCGCCCGGCCGGATCTCCAGGAAGACGCCTCGGTCGGGGTCACCCACTGTTGCAATTCCGAAATACATCCACATACGCGCTCCTAGCCAAGACAAGGATACAGGCGTCAGAAGGAGATTATCAGCCGCATGACCGGTCCGAGAGTATAGTCAGGCAATGTACCTGGTCACGCTGGGCAGGATGGCACTGGCAGACAGCAGCTTCAGACGCCAAAAGCCCCTGTTGTTGCTCAGTTTTCTCAGCCTCGAAGGCCCCAGGCCGCGACGCTACCTGGCGGAGCTGTTCTGGCCGGGAGCCAGTGACAACCTCAACAGCCTGTCAGTCGCACTCTCACAGATCCGCCGGGGCACCGATCTCCAGGTGGAAAGTGACGAACAGCATATCTGGGTCCGGCTCGGAAGCGACGCGGCCGACCTGCTCCAGGCCGTCAATGCCGGCGATGTGGTCCGGGCACGTCAGCTTTACCGCGGGCCATTCCTTGAAGCTGCCGAAGCGGACCTGGGCGAGGAGCTCGAAGAGTGGATCTTCCAATTCAGGGAGCGTTTGGCAGGCGAGCACCGTTCACTGCTCCTGCGGCAAGCAGAAGCGCAGGCGGCACTGGGAATGTTCAGGGACGCCAACCAACTGGCCGAGGAAGCCTGGCAACTGCCCGGTGCGGCGCCACTGGAACCTGAGGACCTGCCACGAATCCACAGACTGCTCGTTGCAGGTGGCAGTGCTCTGTCCCCGGAAGTCGGTCGCGAAGCCGACGAGTACGGGCTTGAACTGCCCGTGGATGCAGAGCTGGCCAAGACCAAGCTCCGGCAACCCATCATCGGCCGCGATCACGAACTCAAGGCACTGGCGGGTTTGGCCGCCGGCGAGTGGGCATGGCTTCAAGGCGGCAGCGGAATGGGAAAGACAACCCTGTTGCGGGCCACAGGCGGTACTTACCTTCCCGCGCGTGCAGGTCTGCCCTATGCCACGCTCGAACCCCTGATCGGTGATACCGCCAGCAACGATGCCGCTGGCCTGCGCAGCCTTCTCAGACAGCTCGATGGCGTCTGGCTTGTGGATGACTGGGACCGCATCGATGACGCATCCCGCGAGATGCTCCTGTCTCTGAGGGACGTGCACATTCACGCCACGGTGATAGTCAGTTCGACCGGCCCACCGCCTTTTCCCGTGGAGTTGCAACTGACGCTCGGTCCCTTGCCACGTGAGGTGCTGGTGACGCTCGAGCAAGGTTGGGAGCGGACCGGGGGTCTGCCACCCCTGGTGGCCGCCGTACTCAATCAACAGTCCGTGGAGGCGGCACTTGAATCACTGGTCAGCGGCCTTACCGATGACGCCAGGCGTTTCATGTACGGCATCAGCCTGCTTGACCAGCCCGACCCGGTGATCGTCCGTCGTGCGCTGGCTTTGCCGGCCACGGTGACGGCGGCCGCGCTGGAGTCACTCCGCAATGGTGGTCTGCTCGACGCTGCCGGTCACGTCCGGGCCCGGGCCTCACTTCACGAGCTCATGAAACGGGACCCGGCGGCTTCGGCTTCGGTTGCCCTCAGCCTGGCGCGGGCACTACCGCCAGCAGAGGCATTTGACCTGTGGCTGGCCGCACGTCCACTCTGGGAAGACACTGACCGGCCGGCCGTGATGGAGGCCGCGCTCAAACGCTCCGAGGCGCTGCTGGAGCGCGGCTTCCCGATGGCGGCCGCTGAGGTTCTGCAGAAGGCCCCGGCTTCCACCGAGGTCAGGCTGATGCGTGCGCGAGCATATGAGCGGGCAGGTCAGTATCGCACGGCGCTCAAAGGGCTGGAGGATACTCCCGATGACCCTTCAGTTGCTGCGGTCAGGGCGGCGGCCCTCTTCAGGTTGGGCCAGGCTGACGAGGCGCGCCGGGCTGCCAACCTGGCACTGTCTGGAACTCTTGAAGATCGGGCATGGGGCCAGAACACTCTGGGCCTGCTTGATTTTGCCGCAGGTGAGCTTGATTCTGCCGCCAGCGCCTTTCGCAGGACAGCAGCACTCTGGACCGCTACAGGCCGGCAGCTTTGGCGTGCAGACGCATTGAACAATCTGGCCGTAGTAACCAGTGAACTGGGTGGTGATGGCCTGGCGCTCTTCCGCAAGGCGGCGGAATTGGCTGACGGCAATTCGGCAGTTTTATCACGCGTGCGGCTGAACATGGCTCGCGTGTTGGAACGTGGCGGACAGGTCCAGGAGGCGTTCGAGGTGCTCAAGCGTGCTGCTGAACTGAGTCGGGAGACTGGTGACGTTGCGACCGCGGCGCGCATCTTCAACAACATGGGTGCGCTCAAACACCGGCAGGGCAAACGGGCCGAAGCGGAGGCCGCTTATTCGGAAGCGATCGAACTCGCGGGCCAGGCTGGTGAGAAACGGCTTCTCGCTGTGTCACTGGCGAACCAGGCGGAGCTGGAGCAGGATTTCGAGGCATGGGAGGAGGCGTTGCGGCTCTTCTCAGCGGCCGGCTTTGACCCTGATGAGCTCATTGAGGAGCTGCCGGCTGATCACCCGTTCAGGGGACGTTCAGGTGCCGCTGCCTAGATTGGTGCATGCCCCGTAGCGTTTATGACTTCAGTGGTTCGACCATCCCGGACAGCGAGAGCTCTTCAGGCGGCGTCACCGGTAGCATGCGCAGCTGTGGCGTTCATCACGCGGTTGCGGCCAGTGAGTTTGGCTCCGTAGAGCAGCTGGTCAGCGGTGCGCATGATGTCATCAGCGGTGGCCCCGACGTGGTGACTGGAGCAGATGACGCCGGCACTGACAGTGACTGCCAGATCGGGGGCGATGCGGTTCCAATCGAATCCCGCGACATTTGAGTTCAGTTTCTCTGCGATGGCTCCGGCAGCTTCTGCATTGGCACCGGCCAGCAGCACAGCGAACTCCTCGCCACCCCAGCGGGCCACCACGTCCGTTTCACGTACCGAGGACTCGAGGATGCGGGCCAGCTCCTGCAGCACCAGGTCACCGGTTTCGTGGCCGAAGCTGTCATTGACCCGTTTGAACCCATCCACGTCCAGGAATACGACGCTGAAGTCCGTATCTGACTTGCGGTGGCCCCACAGCGCTGCTTCAAGTTTCTGGGTGAAGTGCCGCCTGTTGCGCAATCCCGTGAGGTGGTCTGTCGTGGCCAGGTCGGCGAGTTCCTTGGACTGCTCGGAAAGCTTCTTGTTGGCCTCGACAAGGGCGCTGGCCGTGGCCCTGACCAGTTCTAGCTCGCGTTCAAGTGATTGTTCAAGCTCGGTGATCTGAGTCTGATTACTTGTTCGGGCGGGTTCCTGCCCCATCTGGTCACGCAGTGCCACGAGCTGCTTTATGGTGTCCAGTGCTGCATCGGTGTAACCGGCTGCTTCCTGTGCCACGATCAGCTTCTCGAGGAATTCAGACAGATGCCCGAAGGTGCTGCCTTCACGCATGATCTCCACTGCCCGCGCGTACTGCTCCACTGCCTCAGCAGGACGGTTCTGATCGAGGAGGAACTTTCCGTATGCCGCACGGGCGTCATCCTCAAAGGTGGCATTGCCGGGCTGCTCGGCTATCTCAATGGCCCGCAGGTAGTGCTTTTCAGCCTCTGTGATCTTGCCCGACTTGACGAGCGTGTCAGCCAGCTTGTAGTGGCTGGCGCTTACGTACTGTCCGAAACCGCCGGCCGCGAAGCGTTCAAGCGCCTCAGTCTGTATGGTGATGGCGCGGTCGTAGTGACCGAGCGCATCCAAAGCTCTGGCTTCGTTCGAGTACGTGATGGCGATCTGCAGGTCGTTCTCTGCATTGACGTAGGCTTGCCGGGCTTTTATGAAGCAGGCCAGGGCTTCTTCCTGCCGACCAAGCAACAGGTATACGTTGCCGAGGTTGTTGAGCAGCGTGCCATAGCGGGAGTTGCTTTCTTCTGGAGTACGCTGCAGGCTTTGCTGCAAGTGTTCGAGTGCCTTGCGCAGGTTGCCGGATGCCCCGTACACGGAGGCGGCGTCGGAGTGCGCCAGTCCCAGCAGGTGCTCGTCCTCAGTTTTGGCGGCAACTTCCAGGTTCTTCAGTACGTGTTTGAGCGCCTCTATTTCACGCGCGGCGAACAGTGCCGAGCGGCCCCAGATCCGCCTGAGTTCAAAATCAACCGCCAGGTCGGTCCGTGGCATGAGCTTTGCATGTAATTCAGCTGAATCGGCAGCCTTGACAGCGTCCTCAATCTGGTTGAGCATCGCGTGAGCGACCGCCTGGCTGGCAAAGAGGTAGGTGAGCTCCGATGAGGTGAACTCCGAGGCATGATCGTGTATCAGTTCCCTGGCGCGACTGATCGTACGCTGTGGAACTTTGCTGCGGTCAGCCCAGATTTCAGCTGTGGCTGCCTGCAGATCAGTTTGACCCGATTCATTCATCCCTACGTCCGAATTCTTGCGTCCCGCTGCCGTTTATCCGTTCTCTTGAGCATGCGCTCTCAAGCGACGGTCCGCCGTGAGAAATCTACCACTTTTGCTTCAGCAGACGGTTGCGCCGAGGTATGTGTCGGGGTTGGTGGGACGCTGTTCGATGAAGACAACGCGGGCTTTCGGCTTATCAAGCCTGTGAGGCCGGGTGCGGGCCATCGTGCTACAGTTTCCAGCATGTACTCTGCCCCCGGCCTCATAACCCTGATCGTTGCTGCCCTGGTTGGAACCATCATCGGCAACCTCGTGCAACTGCGGTTTTTCATGAACAACCCCGTCATGAAGTCCCCTTTCGTTCGCTACGGCTCCCTGGTGGTAGCGGTGCTGATAATGATCAACATAGTTCCTGACCCTCAGGCCCAGATGACCACCGAACAGCTTCTGACCTACGGCCTGTGGTGGGTGCTGATCGCGTTTCTGGTCAGCTTCGTGCGGCCCCCGGCTCCGCTGGCGCCCAGGAAGACCGCTGCCGACGACCAGGCCACCACCATTGATGTTGAAGCGACAGACCCTTCCCCGGACGAAGAAGAAGCCGCGCGCCGTTAGGCCCCTGCCAGCTCCGCGTGCCTGAAACAGGTCAGCAGATGATCCTGTACCAGCCCTGCTGCCTGAAGGTAAGAATAGACGGTCACTGAGCCCACGAACCTGAAGCCTTCGCGCTTCAGTGTTTTGCTCACAGCGTCACTCACTGGCGTGCGCGCCGGTACATCCGCCTGTTCCTGCCACTCGCCCACCAGCGGTGCACCCGGCACCTGCGACCACAGCCAGTCACTGAAACTGCCGTGCTCCAGCTGCAACCGCAGGAACGCCGCGGCGTTGCTTCTGGTGGCCTGCAGTTTCTGCCGGTTGCGGATGATGGAGGCATCACTCATGAGGCGTTCCAGGTCATCATCCGTCCAGGCTGCCAGCGTAGGTGCATCAAAGCCCGAGAAGGCCTTCCTGAACGCATCACGACGACCGAGGATGAGGCGCCAGCTCAGACCGGCC
>CAZBBU010000039.1:0-9682 GCA_964489965.1 uncultured bacterium | reverse complement strand
ATCGCAGCGGCCACCCTCTCATACCGCTACATGCCTGACCGGCGATTGCCGGACAAGGCCATCGACCTGATAGACGAAGCCGCCAGCCGTAATCGCGTGCTGCTCGAGAGCGTGCCGGAAGAGATCGACAGCCTCAACAGGCGCAAGCTCCAGTTGCAGATCGAACAGACCGCCCTGAAGCGGGAAGAGGATGCCGAGTCCGCCAACCGCCTGCTGCGCATCGAGGAGGAACTTGCCACCGTCGAGGGCCGCATCGAGGCCGCCCGCAGCGAATGGGAACAGGAACGCAGCGTGCTCACCGAACTGCAGGAAGTGCAGGCTGAACTTGACCGGGCACGCACGGAACTGGAAGCCGCAGAGCGCGAGTACCTGCACGAGCGCGCCGCCGAACTGCGTTACGGCACGCTGCCCGGACTGCAGTCGCGGGTGCGCGAGCTGACCGAGAAGCTCGAAGAAGCCGAGTACGTGCGCCTTGAAGTCGGTGAGAACGACATCGCCGAGGTCATAAGCCGCTTGAGTGGCATCCCCGTGGCACGACTCCTGGAGAGCGAGCGCGAGAAGCTGCTCGACCTTGAGCGGGTGCTGCACGAGCGGGTGGTCGGTCAGGACGAGGCCTTGTCCGCCGTGGCTGATGCCATCAGACGCTCCCGGGCCGGCCTCTCCGACCCCAGGCGCCCCATCGGTTCCTTCATATTCCTCGGGCCGACCGGCGTGGGCAAGACGGAGACCGCCAAGGCGCTTGCCGAACAGCTCTTCGACACCGAAGACAACATGGTCCGCATCGACATGTCGGAATACATGGAGAAGCACGCAGTCTCACGCCTGATAGGCGCCCCTCCGGGCTACGTGGGTTACGAGGAAGGCGGTCAGCTGACCGAGGCCGTGAGGCGCCGGCCCTACTCGGTGCTGCTGTTCGATGAGATCGAGAAGGCTCACCCGGACGTCTTCAACGTTCTGCTGCAGCTGCTTGATGACGGCCGCCTGACCGACTCGCAGGGTCGTACGGTGGACTTCCGCAACACCGTGGTGATAATGACCAGCAACCTGGGTTCGCCGCAGATCCTGGAAGCCAGCGTCGCTGGCGCGGACTTCGAAACCATACGCAGCGGTGTCATGGGCACCCTGCGCCAGAACTTCAGGCCCGAGTTCCTGAACCGTATCGATGACATCATCGTGTTCCGCCCGCTGGGTCAGGACCAGGTCAGCGAGATCGCCCGCATCCAGCTGAACGGCCTGCGCGACCGCCTGAGCGAGAACCGCATCAAGCTGGTGATGACGGACGCCGCGCTGGAGCAGCTGGCCCGGGCCGGTTACGACCCGGTGTTCGGCGCCCGTCCCCTCAAGCGCTCCATCCAGCAGCTCATCGAAACACCCCTGTCCCGCAAGATCATCAGCGGCGAAGTCAGCGACGGCGACACGGTGACGGTGGAAGCCGGCAGCACCGGTGAGCTGAGCTTCAGGGTCAGTTCCGAGGCCAGCCTGAACTGAGGTCCCTTCAGGCTGCTGAGCCGCTCAATTGCCGGCGGCCAGCAGCCTGATCTCAGCTGCGGCCAGGGCTGCCCTGGCATCTTCGACCAGTTGCCATTCCAGTGCCGACGTGAGAATGGCCTCACGGCACCAGACCCGCAGACCCAGTTGCGCGGTGTCGTAACTCAACCGCTGCAGCGGGCAGTCGATCACGCTTTCGCAGTGCGGCTGTGCGGCAGCCGTCTCCAGCAGGATATCCCGGGCCTGCGCCACGCTGTCCACCGGTACGGTGAATGGCACGGTGATCAGCACCCGCTTGCTGGTGTGTGTCAGGTTCACCGTCACCTGATTGGCGATGAGGCTGTTGGGCACCACCACCCTGCGCCTGTCCAGGGTGCGAAGCACCGTGTAACCGAGCGTCACCGCCTCCACCACCCCGGTCTCCACCCCAGTGGGGGCGTTCACCTGGATGCGGTCCCCGACCTTGAAGGGCCGGTAGAGCAGCAGTGACAGGCCGGCCACGAAGTTGCTCAGGGTGCTCTGGGCCGCGAGGCCGAACACCACGGCCGAGATGCTGACACCTGCCAGCAACGCGGTTCCCAGGCTCCGCAGCTGTGGCACCGCCTGGGCGAACACGGCGATGGCGATGACGTAGACCACCACCTGCGCAAACTGCTGCAGGAAGGTAACTGAAGTCCGGTCAACCGGAAGCCGTGACTCCTCACGGCGCATGGACTCACCAAGTGCCCGGATGCCCCGGGTGACCAGCCAGGCCAGACCGAACACCAGCACGGCCAACAGCACTGCGCCCTGCAGCGTGGCAGGATTCAGCAGTCCGGACAGGAAATCGCTCAGCATCTTGAGGGATGATTGTACCGTCCGGAAGCCCGCCGCAGAACGTGCTAACGTGCCAGTGATGCGCAGTCGTGGCACTTCACTGAATGACTCGGAGGCGCTGCTTGCACTGAACCAGGGACAACATGCCCGGGCGGTGGCGCTGCTGACCGAAGCCATCCGGCATGAGAAAGGCCGGATGGCCCGCGCGCTTCTGTACCTGCAGCTGAGTGAAACGCACCTGCTGGAAGGAGCCAGGGAAGTGGAACTGGCGCGGGCAGCCCTGGACCAGGCCACCGCACTTCTCCCGGGCACGGCCCACAGGCAGGAAGCGCGCGTGTACGCACTCGAGATCGCCGCACTGCAGGGTGCGGACGCCTTCACCGTTGGCGACCGGCTTGGCAGACTCGGGGTGCTGAACAGCGGCCGCCTTAACTATCATGCCGCGAGCGCGCTGCTGCTGGTGGGTGACAGCGAATGGGCGCTCGATCACCTGCGGCGCGCCCATTCGCTGTCACTGCCCGCCTACCTTGCCTGGCGGGTGTGGTCACTGGCCGGAGTGGCACTCGAACAGCTCGGGGATTTTGAACTGGCCGCCGGGTCCATCCGCCAGGCACTGAGTCTGGCACCCGCCGGCGAACTCCAGGAACTGGAGCGGCTAGCACTCGCAGACTGCCTGTTGGAGCTTGGTGACCTGCAGGCCGCAGCACGTGAACTGGCCGTGGTCAGGCACGACCAGCTGCAGAGGTCCGAGGACAGGCTCTTCCGGCTCTGGTTGCTGGCCAGGTCCGAGCAACTGCTCGGTAACCCCGGGTTGGCGCTGTCACACTACCAGGCCGCCCTTGAGCTTCACCTGAAGGAACGGCCGGACGTAGGCGGCACGCCCTTTGACCAGTACGGGCTGACGCTCAGCACCGCGCAACTCTTCACAGACCTCGGTGACTACACGAATGCCCTCCACAATTACCGCACTGCACTTAAGCTGGCAGATGCATCGCAGGTAAGCCTGGTGCGGCATGAGTATGCTGTCGCCCTCATTGAGGCGGACCAGGCAGAGGAGGCAGCTGCGGAACTGCGGCTGGTGACCGCGGATACTGATTACGAATGGCAACCGGAGGCACTGGCCGAGCTGGCCGACCTGGCCTTCAGGCAGGGTGACAACGCTGGCGCCGAACACCTGGCCAGGCAGGCGCTCGAGTACCGGCCCGTGGCGGCGGCCTACCTGTGCCTGGGCAGTGTTGCCTTCGAATACTGGCGGCTTGAGGAAGCGGTCGACTGGTTCGGTAAAGCTGCGGACGCCGCGGCGGCAGGCGATCCGGCCTGGCTGGCGGCTCAGCAGTTGCTGGCGGACGCGTACGCGCAGATGGGTCCGGACAACGCCGACAGGCTTTACCTGCACGCCCAGACCGCACTCAAGTACACCGACAGTCGCAACGACTGGTACCTGCCGCTCCGCAGGCACGTCGAGACTGCACGCCGTTCACTGGCCGGCGGCGGCCGGCTGGTCAACTGAGCAGGTTCAGAAGCCATGGAAGGACTGCTGATAGCGCAGGTACTGGACCGCCTTGGCGAACTGCCGGATGAGCGTGGCAACTGGCGTTTTCTGGATGACAGGACCTTCGTGCTGCCGATAGGCGACCGCAGCCTGTGGATCCACAGTGCCCCGCCCAGCCCGCTCCTCGAGCTGCGCGAGGGCCGCAGCCCAGCAGGTGAGCGCGGGACTCCCTTCCAGCAGCAGCTGCAGGCGCGGGCGAGCGGACCGCTTCTGGGTGCCCGCCAGTCGAAACTTGACAGGGTGGTCAGGCTTGAGTTCGGGCCGGCACAAGGGTTCGTGAACAGCCCGCCCGTGAGCGTGGTACTCGAACTGACCGGTCGCAACAGCAACGTGATACTGCTGGACGGGCAAGACCGCATCCTGGGGGTGCAGCGCGAGGTGGGCGAGCAGGACAACCGCTACCGCCAACTCAGGCCCGGCCTCAGTTACCGGCCGCCGCCCGGGTACGAGCGGCCGGATCCGCGCACCATTGAACCCGCGGAACTGAGCAGGCGGCTGCTGGGAAGGAATCTGGCCGACCTGCGCAGAACGGTTGATGGCATCGGGCCAGAGCTGACGGCAACCGTTGCCACGCTTGCCGGACTCCCTGAGAGTCAGGAGATCCGGCCGGACGACCTGCCGGCGCTTACCCGGGCTCTTGAGCAGCTGCTGGACGACCCGGCCGCCGCCCGGAGCGCAGCGTTGGGCAGCGGCGGCCTGACACAGAAGCGACGCGATGACGAGCGGGCCAGGCTTCTGGGTCCACTCCGCGCCGCGAAGAAGCGGGAAGTGGCTCTTCTGGAGCGCCGCATCAGCGACGTGAGCCGGCTGGAGGAGGCGGCGGGCCGGGCGGACGATCTGCGCCGGCAGGCGGACCTGTTGCTGGCCCTGCGGCCCCAGGTGGAGCCCGGTGGGACAGCCGACCTTCACGACTTCGAAGGCAAGCCGCTCCGCATAAAGCTGGAAACGGGGCTGGATGCCGTGCAGACTGCCGGTGTCCTCTATGAGCGTGCACGCCGGCATGAACAGCGCCACAGCACCGCCCTATCACTGCTGCCTGGCATCCAGGAGCAACTGGCTGCTGCGAGAAGCGAGCTTGCTGGCCTGGAGGAGCTGCCGCTTGCCGAACTGCGAAAACTTGCGGTCAGCGGTGGGCCGGCCCGGGGCCGGCACCGCACACAGCCCGGCATCAGGGTCAGGGGTCCGCACGGGTTCGAGGTCGTTATCGGGCGCAACGCGCGCGACAACGATACTGTTACTTTCAAGATCGCCCGCAGCCGCGACGTGTGGCTGCACGTACAGGGTTACCGCGGCTCCCACGTGATCATCCGCGCTGAAGGCCGTGAGGTGCCGTTCGACACGATCCTGTTCGCCGCCGGCCTCGCGGCAGGACACTCGCAGGCGGCCGGGTCGGACAACGTGCCTGTGGACTACACACTGCGCAAGAACGTGTGGCGGCCGAAGGGTGCTGCCGCAGGAGCGGTGCAGTTCACCGGCCAGAAAACGGTGTACGTCACGCCGGTAAGGAACGCCCCGCAGGAGCAGCAGTAACGGATGTAAGCTCAGGCTCATGACTGTGCGGCGACTACAGGTGTCAGGCCTCTCACTTACCTTGCTGCTGCTCGCAGCCCACGCGACAAACGACGCTTTCGGCAGCATGCTCTCGGCACTGCTGCCCACCCTGCAGTTGCGCTTCGGTGCCAGCGAGACCATGCTGGCCTTGCTGGTGGCAACCTACTCGTTCAGCTCCTCCGTGATGCAGCCGGTGTTCGGAGCGGTTGCCGACCGGGTTGGCCGCAGGGTCACCGGTGCCATCGGGGTCATGACCTCCTCGGCGGTGCTCAGCCTCATCGCCATCGCGCCGAACCCCTGGCTGCTCCTGCTCCTCCTGCTCTTCGGAGGTCTGGGCTCCGCCGCCTTCCACCCGGCCGGTACCGGCATGGCGCGTGATGCCGCCCGCAGCAAGGGCGGCCTGGCGGTTGGCCTGTTCAGCGCCGGCGGTACGGTGGGCCTGGCAATAGGTCCGGTGGTCATCGGCACCCTGCTGATCAATGGCTGGCTCAGCTGGTCGCCGCTGCTCATGATTCCGGGGCTCGTCCTGGGACTTCTGATGCTGCTGCTCATCCCACCGCAGAAGCAGCGTTCCGGTGGACCGAGGCCCAGGATATTCGACCTTGAGCTGTTCAAGGGACCGGTCGGTGCACTGACCATCGCCGGCACACTGCGGTCGATCTCCTGGGTGGCCTTCAACAACTCCTGGCCGCTGTTCCTGGTGAACGTCCGTGGGCTCGGCAATGACAGCCCCGTGATCTTCTGGTCACTGGCAACGCTCGGTTTCTCTGGTGGAGTGGGCGGCATACTGGCAGGGCTGCTGGAGGGACGGCTGAGCCGGCAGACGCTGGTGACCGGCACCATGCTCGCTGCGCTGGTGCCGCTCTCGCTGCTGTTCGTGCTGGAACCCGGCTCGATCCCGTACTACCTGTGCATCGCGCTGGCCGGTGCCTGTATCAACGGCGGGTTGCCGCTCATGGTCGTCAGCGCCCAGGACCTGGCCCCGCACGCCGTAGGCACCGCCTCTGGGATGCTGATGGGCTTCACCTGGGGCACGGCCGGTGTGCTTTACCTGGGCATCGGGGCGCTGCAACAGTCACTGGGGATCGTGCCTGCCATGGTCATCAGCTTCCTGACCCTTATCCCGGGGGCCCTGCTGGCCCGCCGGGTACTGCAGCGCAACCGGTCCGCCCTGGGAGGCTGAGCCTCAGTCAGGCCCTGCCGGCCGAGCCGAACACCCGGATGCGCGCCGCCACAACTTCCTGAACCGCCGCACGGGCCGGGCCCAGGTACTTGCGCGGATCGAACTCACCCGGCTTGTCCCGGAACACCTCACGGATGCCGGTGCTGAAGGCCAGGCGCAGGTCAGTGTCCGTGTTGATCTTGGCGATTCCTGCGGTCACGGCTTTCTTCACGTCTTCCTCGTGAATGCCCACGGCGTCACCCATGTCACCGCCCGCAGCCCGGTAGCGTTCGACCAGGCTGGCGGGCACGCCACTGGCGCCGTGCATGACCAGGGGTGAGGACACAAGCGAGGCGATGCCGGCCAGTCGCTCATGATCGATGAAGGGACGGCCCTTGCCCTTGAAGGCGCCGTGGCTGGTGCCGATGGCCACCGCCAGGTAATCCGCCCCCGTGGCCTCCATGAAACGTGCGGCTTCATCCGGCTTGGTCAGCGCGGCGTCTTCCGCGGACACGTTCACGTGGTCCTCGATCCCGCTAAGCCGGCCGATCTCGGCCTCAACAGTCACGCCCATGGCATGGGCCGCTTCGACGACCCGCCTGGTCTCCAGGATGTTCGTTTCCTCTGATTCGCCCGACTTGTCGATCATCACGGAGGTGAGGCCCCAGCGGAGCGCCTGCAGACAGGATTCATAGCTGGAGCCATGGTCAAGGTGCACGGCCACGGGAACGCTGACGCTGTCTGACAGGCGTAGGACCATATCCACCAGGTCACGGCCTGCGTAGCTGATGCTGCCTTCAGAAAGTGCCACGATCACCGGACTGCGTTCCGCCTCAGCCGCGGCCAGGATCGCCTGCGTGATCTCCAGATTGCTGGTGTTGAATGCACCCACGCCGTAACCGCCCGCGCGGGCAGCAGCCAGAATTTCCAGTCCCGTTTTCAGTGCCATGTGGCGAGTATAGCGCGGGTTGTGCGGGGCCCGTCCCCGGCCTCAGGCCCCCGCGGCGGCCGGCGGCATCTCAAGCAGTGCTTCCACGAAGGCGGCCGCATCGTACGGTTGCAGGTCCTCCGCGGCCTCGCCCACGCCGATGAACTTGATGGGTAAGCCCAGTTCCCTCGTTATGGGGAGCAGGATGCCGCCCTTGGCGGATCCATCCAGCTTGGTGACGATAACGCCGGTCAGGCCCACCGCGTCGTGAAACTTGCGTGCCTGTTCGAGCCCGTTCTGGCCCGTCACTGCGTCCAGCACCAGCCACACTTCGGCGGGCTCACCCTCGTCGGCCTTGCCGATCACCCGCTTCACCTTCTTGAGTTCTTCCATCAGGTTGTGGCGGGTGTGCAGCCTTCCGGCCGTGTCCACGAACAGGACATCCACGCCGCGCGCCCTGCGGGAGGTGGCGGCATCGAACGCCACCGAGCCGGGGTCGCCACCGTCCGGGCCCGTCACGGTGTGCACGCCCAGGCGCTCGCCCCACACCTCGAGCTGCGCGGTGGCTGCGGCCCTGAAGGTGTCACCGGCCGCGAACATCACACTGCGGCCGTGGCCCTGGTAATACTGGCCCAGCTTGGCGATGGTGGTGGTCTTGCCGGCGCCGTTGACGCCGACGACCATCACCACTTGGCCGGTGCATCCCACGCGGCGCAGGGTCTGGCGCCTGCGGTCGGGTTCCAGCTGGTCGAGCAGCGCTGCCTTCAGCGCCTCCCGGAAGCTGCTGCCGCGCTCACGCTGCTTCCTGGCCTCTTCCACAACTTCTGCGGCGATGCGGGCGCCGACGTCCGCGCCGATCAGCGCAAACTCGAGCTCGTCCCAGTCCATCTCCCAGGAGCGGGCGGCGGGTTGGCCGCTGAAAATGCTGCGGGTGCGGTCAAGCCCTTTCTTGAGCCTGTCGAACCAGGCCATCAGCCGCGGCTTCCCGGTCCGGTGGCCTCCTCGGCCTTGCGCTGCTCCAGTTCCTTCTGTGGGTTGTCATCCGGGAGTGCCGCCGTGATGCTCTGCAGAGCCCTGCCGATGCGGGCCAGCACCCGCTGTTTGCCCAGGATCCAGGCGATCTCGGTAACGCCCGGAGCGCTGCCCTGGCCAGTGAGCGCCGAACGCATGGGTTGCATGACCTTGCCGATGTTCACGCCCTGCCTCTGAACGTAGCCGTGCAGCAGGTCGTCGATGTCATCGAAGTCAAATACGTCCAGCATGCTGATCTCGCGCTCCAGGTCCTCCAGGTGCGACTGGCCGGCGGCCACTTTCTTGAGTGCCTCGTCGGTGTATTCGACGTCATCAGTGAAGAAGTAGCCGGCCATGTCCGGGAAGTCGTTCAGTGTTTCGGCGCGGGGGCGGAGCAGCTCGACTATGTCGAGCAGCGTGTCCTCGTCCTCCCATTCCCAGCCGCGTGCCTTGAACAGCGGTGCCACGCGACCCGCCAGGTCCTCGAGCTCGAGGATGTCCTTCAGGTAACGGGCGTTGAAATGCTTGAGCTTGCGCAGGTCGAACACCGGTCCACCCAGTGAGATGCGGTCAACATCGAAGTTGTCCACCATTTCCTGCAGGGTGAAGAACTCGCGTCCATCGGGCATGCTCCAGCCCATGTTGGCCAGGAAGTTCAGCAGCGCCTCCGGAACGATGCCCTGGGCGCGGTAGGAGTCAACGCTGGTGTCCAGCTTGCGTTTGCTGATCTTGGACTTGTTCTTGTCCGGGTTGCGGAGCAGGGGCATGTGCACGAACTCTGGCAGCTCCCAACCGAAGGCGCGGTACAGCAGCACGTGAATCGGGGTGCTGGTGATCCATTCCTCGGCCCGCATCACCAGGATCACGCCCATCGCGTGGTCATCGACCACGTTGGCCAGGTGGTAGGTGGGGTAGCCGTCACTCTTCAGTATCACGGGGTCGCGGATCTCACGGTTCTGGATGGTGACTTCGCCGCGGAGCCTGTCAGTGAAACTGGTGGCGCCCTCGTCCGGTGTCTGCAGCCTGACCACGAACGCCTCACCGGCGGCTGCACGGCGGTCGCTGGTTTCCTTGTCCAGGTGACGACCTCGGCCGTCATAACCGGTGTCCTGGCCCTTGCGGCGCTGTTCTTCGCGCATGGCCGCCAGTTCCTCTGCTGTCTCGAAGGCCCGGT
>CAZBBU010000038.1:0-9874 GCA_964489965.1 uncultured bacterium | reverse complement strand
CGCGTCTGAATGGCATTCAGAAGGTCAGGGGTTCGAATCCCCTCAGCTCCACCACAATAATCACGTGAGGAACGGCGTTCAGGAAACTGGCGCCGTTCCTTGTTGTGCCCGTGCTGTGCTGTCGCCTGCCGCGAGCTGCGGGTGAGTTTCTGAACAGCAGCGGTTATCCACAGCCTGTGCACATCCTGTGCATTACCTTCTAAGGTAACACCACTGCTGGCACCCGGCTGCCGTGTTCCGTGGGTACAATCACTGTCAAGTGACTGACGGCGATCCCTTGCTACGCAACCACCCGACAGAATCCGCATAGATGACGCACGGAACGGATGACATCGGCGCCTACCTGCCGAGCGACAGGCTGCTGGCCCTCACCCGGGGCAAGGAACTGCCCACCCGCACGCACGGCAGCGCGCTGTTTGCTGACATCTCCGGCTTCACTGCCCTCACTTCCAAACTCACCCGCAGCCTGGGCCTGCGCCGTGGCGCCGAGGAACTTCCGCGCCACCTGGATCGCGTATATGAAGCGCTCACCCGCCACGTTCACGCCTGCGGTGGCAGCGTCATCAGCTTCGCGGGTGACGCCATCACCTGCTGGTTCGACGGGGACAGTGGTGCCGCTGCCACCGACTGTGCACTGGGCCTGCAGTCGGTGATGGACTCGTTTCGCGCCATCGCGTTGCCAGACGGCAGCACCACGGAACTGGCCCTCAAGGTGTCGGTGGCAACCGGCCCGGTACTGCGGGTGGTTGTAGGTGACCCCGACGTGCAGCTCATGGACGTCATCGCTGGCAGCACCATGGAGCGTCTGGCCTCCGGCGAGAGCCTGGCGCGGAGCGGCGAGGTTCTGGTGGATCAGGCGACGGCCAGGAACCTCGCTTCAGGGCTGCACGTTCTCGGATGGCGCCAGGCGGCCGGCAATGACTTCGCGGTGGTGGGTGGTCTGGAAGTCGGCAGCGGCCAGCGGCAGAACGCAGTGACATCCAGCAGCGACGCCGACCTGAGCGCCTGGTTGCTGCCGGCGGTGCAGGAGCGGATCACGGCGGGCCAGGGCGAGTTCCTGACCGAGCTGCGGCCGGTTGTAGCCGTGTTCGTGGGCTTCGCCGGCATCGATTACGACGCTGACCCCGAGGCACCCGCCAGGCTGGATGCCTTCATCAGGCGGGTGCAGGACGAAGCCAGCCGGCTGGACGGCAGCCTCCTGCAGCTGACGGTCGGTGACAAGGGCAGCTACCTGTACCTGGCCTTCGGCGCGCCGGTGTCAAACGAGGACGATGCACGGCGCGCCGTTACCTTTGCCCGCAGGTTGCTTCACGTTCCCGGCGAGCTTCCCTGGATCACCTCACTGCACATCGGCATGAGCCAGGGAACAATGCGAACCGGTGCTTACGGTGGCCACCTGCGCCGCACCTACGGCGCCCTCGGTGACGAGACGAACATGGCCGCCAGGCTGATGGGCAAGGCGGAAAGCGGCAGGATACTGGCCAGCGAGGCCGTCGTCCGTGCCTGTGGTGGCAGCGTCAACTGGGCCAGAAGGGAGCCGGTGATGGTCAAGGGGCGAAGCACCCCATTACCGGTGTTCGAACCGCAGGATGACCGACTGGTCACCGTTACCGCCCAGGATCTGGGGCCACTTGCAGGACGCGTCACGGAGCTCGCCCAGCTGCAGGAACTGCTTGACAGTGCCGCGGCGGGTGCGGGCCGGACTCTTCGGCTGCTCGGGGACGCCGGTATCGGCAAGACCCGACTGGTCAGGGCCTTCACGGAAAGTGTTGCAGATCAGGTGGAACTGCTGGCGGGCGAGGCGGAGTCACTGACGGTTGACGTGCCGTACCAGCCCTGGCGCCGGGTGTTCGAACAGGTGCTGGGACTGACTGGCGACCGCAGCGCCGGCGCCCTCGCCGCCGCACTGGAAAGGCTGGCGCCGGACCTGCTGCCAAGGTTGCCGCTGCTCGGACCCGTGCTGGGCCTCTCACTGGCTGACAACTCGCTCACGGTCTCGCTGGATTCAGAGCTGCGCAAGACCTCGCGTGAGGAGATGCTGGTGGAGCTGCTGCGCCTGGCGGCGGGCAACGCGGCGAGCAGGGGTCGCACCTTGCTGCTGGTGCTGGAGAACGAGCAGTGGTTCGACCCGCTGTCCCGGGACCTGCTTCAGCAGCTGCAGCGACTGGCAGACAAGCTGCCACTTCTGGCTCTGGTCTCCGGCCGGGTGGTCGGCAAGACGGACGGGGAAGTGCTGCGGTTGCGGCCGCTTTCCGAGGCAGCCGCGCGCGAGCTTCTGCGGGCCCGGCTCTCCGGCCGGCAGCTTCCTGAGGCCGTGTTGCGCAGGATCCTGCGGCAGGCGGAAGGGAACCCCTATTACCTGGAAGAGCTCACGGGCTTCCTGCTGGAACAGGATGTGACCGACGGTGAGGATCCCGAGCTGCCGGCCAGCCTTCACAGCCTGATCCTCAGCCGCCTGGACCGTCTGAGTGAACACCAGAAGGCCACGCTCAAAGCGGCCAGCGTCCTGGGCCAGTCGTTCAGGCTCGACTGGCTGAGCGGCTACCATCCCTCGCTGGGCGGCATGCAGCGCGTCAGGCGCGAAGTTGCCGAGCTGGCCCGCCAGGGCATCACCGGGCCGGCCGGCAGCGACGCGCTCACCTGGCTGTTCCGTCAGCTCATCACCCGTGACGTGAGTTACGAAAGCATCCCCTTCGCGGTCCGTTCTTCCTTGCATGAACGGCTGGCGCGACACATCGAGCGGCACTATGCCAGCGACAACGAACCCATGCTGGAACTGCTGGCCCTCCACTACAGCTATGGTGAGGACGTGGACAAACAGCGGGAATACCTGCTGCGCGCCGGCGTGGCAGCCCAGGACTCGTACGCCAATGAAGCCGCGCTCCGCTGGTTCCGGCAGCTCCTGCCGCTGGTGGAGCCGTCTGAGCGGGCCGAACTTCTGCAGCGGCAGGGACAGGTGCAGGTGCACCTTGGTGAGTACCCGGATGCTGATGCCAGTTACCGGCAGGCGCTTCAGGAGGCACCGGATGATCACTCGAGGGCGCGAAGCATGCGGCTGCTGGGTGAGCTGCAGGAGAAGCAGGGCAATTACGGGGCTGCCCTCGACTGGCTCGAGCAGGCCCGGGGCCTGCTGAACCGCACCGGTGACAACGCGGAGCTCATCCAGGTGCTGCTGGCCGAAGGCGGCAACGTGCTGTGGCAACAGGGCGAGTACGACCTGGCGCTCGAACGTCTGCAGCTGGCGCTGCAGCTGGCTACCGATCTTCATGACGCTCGCAGTGTCGCCCGCGCCCTGCACGGCCTGGGCAACATCGAGCTCTACCAGGGCAACCTTGAGCGGGCGCAGCAACTGTTCCAGGAGAGCCTGGCCACCAGGCGGCAGCTTGGCGACAGCCTGGGTATAGCCAACGCGCTGAACAACCTTGGCATCATCGCAGCGTCGCTGACCGGTGCGGATCTGGCGCGTGACCTGTTCACCGAGAGCCTGGAGATCAGGCGGGCGATCGGCGACCGGGCCGGCACGGCGGTAGCGCTCAACAACGTCGGGTTCATGGCCGCTGAGCTGGGCGACAGCGGAACCGCGGTGGCGCATTACAGTGACAGCCTGCGGCTCAGGCGCGAGATTGGTGACCGGCTCGGCGAGGCAGTCACGCTGAACAGCCTCGGACACATGCAGTGGCGCAGCGGAGACCGGCCCGCCGCCGCCGCAAGCTACGGCGAAAGCCTGCAGCTGGCAGCGGACATCGGCAACTCCCGTGAGCTGGCCGCCGCCCTGGCGGGTGCGGGCGCAGTCGTCAGCCGCCAGGATGCGGACCTGGCCCGGCGCCTGAGCGGAGCGGCCCGCGCGATCCTGGCAGGGCTCGGCGCTGCCACGGAGCCGGAGGTGCAGGAGTTGCTTGATGCCGTGCAGCTTGCCGGCAGCCCGGAGCAGCCAGAAGCCGATCCTGTCAGCTACAGCCGCGAGGTCCTGCTGCCGCTGGCCCGGGAGCTGCTGGCCAGCATGGCGGGCTAGTGTACTGCGGCGCTTGCCCAGCCGGGACGCGATTTCTGTTGATATGCTGCGGGGCAGATAACACTGTCGCGCCACACCCCAATGGAGGCCTGCCTGGCCGCTGCATCTGGCCGACCGAATCAACGACCGCCAGTCCGGCATCGACGCCGGTACTATTCCCGGGGGGAAATCCGTGAATCGACGACTGCTGACCGCCTTGCTCCTTCTCGTGCTGACCCTGGCAGGCTGCCTGCAGGTCAGGGATGCCTGGCTCGAGGAGAGCGAGCCGCCGGGCGAGACCGAGGAGCCGCAACCGCAACCACCAACGGACCCTGATCCCGATGAGCCGACGGACCCTGATACCAGGACCGTCACGCTGCTGCTTCCTGCAGCCGGCTGGGGCCTGCTGACTGACGAATCCGGCGCCAATGTGCTGGAACGCATCGAGGTCGACTACCAGCCGCTGCTTGCCGGCCAGTCCGAAGCGGCTGACAGCGGCACCCTGGAACTGCGGCCGGGCGAACCGGCCTCGCTGGAGATCCCGGAGGGTGAGTACCTTCTGGAGAGCCGCGGCTACGGCGGCCCGGACGGCTCACTGCTGGCGTTCGGCACGAACCCGGCGAGCGTCGGCCCGGACACTGACGAGCTCGAGCTGGAGCTTGAAGCGCTCCTGGGCAGCGTCAGCCTGGTGCCCGCGCTGCCGGCCTGGTACGTCTTGCCTGAGGCGTCGGTCGGGTTCCGCCTGCAACTGTGGTCACCGGTCGGTGATTACCGGGTGGCTCACAGCAACGTGGACGCCGTCTATTCCTCAGAAGCGTCCACGCCGGTCGCCAGCGAGGACGGAGGCAGCGTCACGCTGACCGCACCGGCACAGGGCGTGCTGGACGTAAGCGTCACCGTCACCGGCCTCACGCTGGTGGACGGCGAGCCCGACCCGGCGGGTCAGCTGAGCGCCAGTGCCGAGCTGCCGGTTCAGCCCGAGTACCAGGCGCCCGAAGACTGGCAGGCACCGAGCGTTACCTTTGACCCCATTCCGGCTGGCGCCACCCAGCTGAGCGGCAGCGCCAGCGACAACCGGGGCGTAGCTGTACTGCGCGTGTACGCCGGGGCCCAGCTGCTCGGCAGCAGCGACCCCGCCGACGCCGCCCCTGCTGCCGTGCGCTTCGACAGCGGCGATCCCGGGCGCTGGACCCTTGACTGGACCACCCCGGCAGGAAGCCAGGTGCTGCGGGCTGAAGCGGTTGACCTGAACGGCAACAGCGCCGTGGCCTTCCAGGCTTTCAACGTGCAGCCGCCTGCGGATGAGGGCGACCTCGACACTTACACCACCGTAGGGGGCGCACAGACCGACACGCCGGACACGTTCGACACCAACACCGGCTTCTGCCCGGCCAACGAGTTCAACTTGCCGGGGCAGGGTCTGCAGGCAGTCGGTGCCGGGCTGCAGGCTGTGGGTGCCATCGGCGGCCTGTTCCTGACGCCCAGCCCCCAAGTCGAACCGATGCTCCTGCAGCCACAGCTGGTGGCAGGCGAGCTGGGCTTCGTTGATGACAATCCGCCTCAGCACAACGAAGTGATCGTGATGATAGTTGACGACTTCGGCACTGGGGTCTATGACCTGCCCGCTGAGCTGCTTGGCGGCAATGTCAGCGCGGAAGCACTGCGGCAACTCAGCGCTGACGGGGCGATCACCCACGGTGCCATGGTGCTGCACCACACGCTGGAGCTGTTCGCCGCCCGTGGCTACACGGAACGTACCGATTTCACCGACTCCAATCACGGGATTCCCTCCATCGAGCTGACCAGGCAGGCGCAGTACGGCAGCTTCATAATTCGCCTGATCAACACGAACGGACTGGACACCTCGGGTATTGCTGCCGCCCTCCGGCAGGCGTACGGTGCGTCACTGCCACTGGGGAGCCTGCCGCCGGGCTTCGCGCCGCGCGTGGTGGTGAACATGAGCTTCGTCATGCTGCCCTGCGCCGTGACGGGTGACCTGGAGGCCAGCGGCATCACCACCTTCGAGGAGTACCTGCAGGCGCTGGCCATCGTCAACAACGTTGACGTGGGTGCCGTCAGTTCGCTGCTGAGCCGGCAGCCGACCAACGATGACCTGCTCAACTACCTCAGTTGTCCCTTCAACACGGCTGGCGACTGCACGGCGACCAACAGCTTTGCTGACAGCCTTGTGCACGTTGCCTCGGCCGGCAACTTCGGCTCCGCCTTCACGCTGCTGCCGGCCGCTGCCGACACAGTGATAGCGGTGAGTTCGCAGGACCACGAGACCGGCTCCTGGGGCAGTCGCTCGTCGTTCTCCAACCCCGGAAGCGTCATGGCTCCGGGCGCCAACTTCGAGTTGAGCTCGGGTGGCGGGCTGACAGTTTCCTACTCGGGCACGTCCTTCGCCGCCCCCGTGGTAACCGTACTGACCGCGCTGGATCTGCGTCGCGTCACACCGTCCTGCAGCGGCCCCACGGCCCAGCCGGGCGGACTGGAGCCTCCGGAACTGGCCGACATCGAAGTGGGCGGTGTCAGCTTCAGCAACGTGCGCCTGAACACCAACCTTGCCGGTGGCATCAGCCAGGTTGTCGTGTCGGACTTCTGTGGGCCCACTGTTGGACCTTGAAGCGGCCGCTGTTCCCGCACCTGGCCGGCAACCCGCTGTTCAGCGACCTTCCGGCTGAGCTGCTGGCCCAGCTGGAAGCCGGGCTGGAACCGGTCAGCCTGGAGACGGGTGACGTACTGGTCCGGCAGGGCGACCCGGGTGACGCGCTCTTCGTCCTGATCGAAGGCACCCTGGAAGTGCAGGTGCACACGCCCAGCGGCGGCACCGTGACCGTTGACAGCCTGCTGCCCGGCGCCAGCGTCGGCGAGATGGCGCTGGTGGCCGGGCAGGAACGCACGGCCACGGTAGTGGCCAGCAGCCCGGCCACGCTGGTACGCCTGCGGAGCGTCGACTTCGAGCGCCTGGCAGCCAGCAGCAAGGAGCTGCGGCAGGCGGTCATCCGGCAGATGCAGCCCCGGCTGCAGCGGATTCAGCTTGGCAGCGTCCTGGAGAAGTGGTTCCCCGAGCTGGAGGCCGCGCAGATCCGTGAACTCCAGGACGCGGTCAGCTGGACAGGTCTGCAGGCCGGACAGCAGCTGTACCTCCAGGGTGACGAGGCTGACGGGATGTACCTGCTGGTGAGCGGCCGGCTGCGCCGCAGTGCCCTGGGCGCGGACGGTGAGGAGCGGCAGCTCGGCGAGGTCGCCAGGGGATCCAGCATCGGCGAGCTGGCCGTTCTGGGCGGCGGAGTGCGGGACGAAACGGTTACTGCCATTCGCGATTCGCAGGTGGTGAGGCTCGACAGCAATCACCTGCATGAACACCCGCAGGTGCTGGTGCAGATAGCCCGTAACGCTCTGGCCCGGGTGGTCGCCAGCACCCGTGGGCAGGATGGCGCGCGGGGCAGTGGCGTCCGCACGCTGCTGCTCCTGCCCGCCCGGACGGGAGCACCGGCGGCGGCACTCGCCGAGGGGCTGCAGCAGCAACTGCCCGGCAGCCTGGTGCTGGATTCGCAGCTGGTTGACCGGCGCTTCGGACAGCAAGGCGCTGCCAACACCAGGCGTGACGAGGACCTGGATCCGGCGCTCACCCACTGGCTGAACGAGATGGAAGCACGCCATGAACAGCTGTTGCTGGTGGCGGACGCGAACTTGAGCGGCTGGACCAGGCGCTGCCTCGGCATGGCGGATCGGATTCTGGTGGTGGCCGATGCGGATGCCGCACCCGAACGGGGTGAAGCTGAGCGTGCCCTGGCCACTGGCGTGAATGCCGAGGTGCAGCTGGTGCTGGTGCAGAAAGACGAGACGCTGCTGCCGCAGGGGACCGCCCGCTGGCTTGCGGAGCGGCCGCCGTTGACGCACCATCACGTGCGGCTGGGCAATGCGGCGGATCTGGGCCGTCTGGCCAGGCGGCTGACCGGGCGGGCCGTGGGCCTGGTGCTGAGCGGCGGCGGAGCCAGGGCTTACGTTCATCTGGGGCTGCTCAAGGTCATCGAGGAGCTCGGCGTGCCCGTGGACATGGTGGCCGGCACGAGCATGGGTGCCTTGATCGGCGGTGTGTACGCGCACAAGCCTGCCTTCGAGCACTGCTACCGGACCGCCAGCCGCTTCGGCGATCCCAGGATGCTGCTGGACAAGACCCTGCCGCTGGTGGCGCTGGCGGAGTCCCGTAACGTCACGGAGGTGTTCCAGAGCATGTTCGGTGAGGCGCGCATCGAGGACCTGTGGTTGCCTTACGTTTGCGTCTCGGCCAACCTGACCAGGGCAGAACCGGTGCTGCATTCACAGGGCCGCCTGTGGGAAGCGGTCCGGGCCAGCACCGCGATTCCCGGGGTGTTCACCCCCGTGGTGAGTGACGGCGACATTCTGGTTGACGGCGGCATCATGAACAACTACCCCGTGGACATAATGCGTGAGCAGATCGGCTCCGGCCTGGTCATCGGCTCGAATGCCGAGAGCGCAGCGCGCAACCGGGCCTTCGAGTTCGGCCACAGCATCTCGGGCTGGCGGGTGCTGCTTGAACGACTGCGCCCCGGTGGCCGGCGCAAACGCTACCCCTCCATCATCGGCACGCTGATGCGGGCCACCTCCGTCAGCTCCAAGCATCTTGGGGCCAGTGCGGACAGCCTGGCGGACGTGGTGGTGCGCTACCCGGCACAGGACTTCGGCAACCTGGAGTTCGACAGGTTCGCCGAGCTGACGGACATCGGCTATTCGGCCGGGCTGGAGGTGCTGGCCCCCTGGTGGGAGCGGGTCAGCGGGAGCAGCCCCGGGAGTTAACTTCACCTTATGTGTCCGAGTTCCCGGCGAGGTCGCGGCCGCAAGTGCTAGCCTTCATGCATGGTGGATGAGACGGATTCGGGCCTGCAGCCAGGGGAGCTGGCCCGGGACATAACCGAAGAGAACATCGAGACCATGGTCTACACCTTCTATGCGCGGGTCCGCAGGCATGAAGTGCTCGGTCCCGTGTTCAACGAGCGGCTCGAGGGCCGCTGGAAGCTGCATCAGGAGAACATGGTGGACTTCTGGTCCAACGTGCTGCTGCGAACCGGTCGCTACTTCGGGAACCCGCTGGTGAAGCACCGCAACGTGAGCGCCATCCAGCGCAGTCACTTCAGCGACTGGCTGGTGCTGTTCCGGGAGACGCTGGCTGACATCTACGTTCCCGGTACCGCCGAGCGGATCCATCTGGCGGCGCAGCGCATGGCCGGCGGGCTCACCCACGGCCTGTTCGGCCCGGAGAAGCCGGATGACATCGGATTCACAGCCAGGCCGGAATGAGAAGGCAGCGCGTCCGAATTGACTTCCGGCCACTTTAGGCCTAAAGTTAAGGTATGAATGTTGACCTGCCAACCAAGAGCGGACCCGGCCTGCGTGACGAGGCGGTACTGGCCTGGCTGCGCATGGCCCGCATCGTCAGCCGCACCCACCGCGAGGCCGGTGAGAAACTGAAGAACTGGGGCATCAGCAACGCCCAGTTCGACGTGATAGCGCACATCAGCGCCAGCGCCGGGCTTACCCAGCAGGAACTTGCAGATCGTCTCTTCGTTACCCAGGGCAACGTCTGCCAGCTGCTGAACGGCCTGGAAGGCAAGGGGCTGGTTGAACGGCGCCGCCAGGGCCGCAAGAACCACCTGCACTTAACCGGCGCCGGTCAGGACCTGGCGGCCGAGATCGTGCCCCAGCACGAACACTGGCAAGCCGGCCGGCTTGGTGCGCTGACTGAGGCCGAGCAGCAGGAACTGCTCAGGCTGCTCCGCAAACTGGACCGCTCCCAGCAGCTGAACAACTGAGATTCAACCGGGCAGGTGACCCACCAGCATGGTCATCTTCAGGCCA
>CAZBBU010000037.1:0-10215 GCA_964489965.1 uncultured bacterium | reverse complement strand
ACCGGGAACTGATAGCCATGCAGGCCGGTGGGGTTTCGCTCCGGCGCGTGAGCCGCGTCTACGTTCTGCTTGGCGCGGCCTTCACGCTGTTCAGCCTGGGTCTGTCCGAGTTCGTGCTGCCGCGTACGCACTCGCAGATCGCCACCTGGTACTGGCAGCTTACGAGTGGCAGCAGCGGCCTGTTCCGGCTGGCTGACCAGGCGCTGGCCGTCGATGACTTCACGCTGCACTTCTCATCCACGGACCGCACCACTGACCGCATGTATGACGTGCGCATCGAACGCTGGGACGGGCAGCAGCTGATGGTGCTGTTCGCTGACAGTGCGCTGTTCGAGGATCGCGGCATCAGGTTGAGCGGCTACAGCAGTGCGGTGATCGATTTCGCTGCACTTGAAGGTGAGTATGAGGACGCGGCGAGCGCCTACGGTGATCTGCTGCGCGCCCACAACCGGCCGTCAAGCAGTGACGCCACGCTGCTTGTCACCACCAGTGACAGCCAAGATGAGCTGGTGGCCAGGTTCGACCAGGGTGGCTTCGAGGATCCCATCAGCATCAGTGAGGCGTACCACCAGAGCAGGAATCCGGAACTGAGCGGCTCGGAGCGGCAGCGCATGAACATCCTGTTCCAGCGCAAACTGGCAGAGCCGTTCGGCAGCCTTGCGCTGCTGCTGCTGGCCATGCCGCTCGCGGTGCGTTACGCGCGCAGTCGCAGTCTGGCGTTCGGACTGTCGCTGGTCGTCACCCTCTGCTGGTACCTGCTCATGACTTTCGGGCAACTGCTGGCCCAGACCGGGAGCATTCCGGTCTGGCTCGGCATGTGGCTTGCCAACATCACCCTGGCGCTGGCTGGCCTGGCGCTGCAAAGGCGCCCCAAAGGCACGCCAGCAGCGACCAGCACGTGAATTTCCGCATGGTAAACTCGTAGTCCTGTATGGAACGGCTGCTCGCTAGCCTCAAGACAAATGCGTCATACCTGTCTGAAGCCGACCTTGAGCGGCTGACGGACGCGTATGAGCTGGCGCGTGACGCTCACGAGGGAATGCGGCGCCGGTCCGGCGAACCCTACATCGTTCACCCGGTGGCCGTCACTGCTCTCCTGGCGGAGATGCAGCTGGATGCTGACGCGCTGATCGCCGGACTGCTGCATGACACGGTGGAAGACACTGACGTCACCTTTGAGCAGATCGAGGAGCAGTTCGGCAAGCACGTCAGGCGCATCGTTGAGGGTGAGACCAAGATCAGCAAGCTGGCCGTGCGGGTCTACGAGGACGAACAGTCCGAGAACCTGCGCCAGATGCTGCTGGCCATGGTCGGTGACGTGCGCATCATCCTGGTCAAGCTGGCTGACAGGCTCCACAACATGCGTACCCTCGCCAGCATGCCGCCTGACAAGCAGCAGCGCATCAGCCGGGAGACCCTGGAGATATTCGCGCCCCTGGCACACCGGCTGGGCATCAGCCACATAAAGAACGAGCTGGAAGACCTGTCTTTCATGTACCTGGAGCCCGAGCGCTACCGCATGCTGGAACGCCAGGTCAGGATGCGCCATACGGAGCGCGAAGCGTTCCTCAGCGGTTCACTGAAGCTGCTTGAGGAGCGGCTGGCGCGCGAGGGCCTGCAGTTCGAGGTGAGCGGCCGCAGCAAGCACCTGTACAGCATCCACCGCAAGATGGTGCGTGACGGCAAGAACCTGGACCAGATCTTCGACCTGATGGCCATCCGGGTAATCATCAAGACATGAGCGAGGACCTGCTGGAGCAGGCGGTCTGTTACCGGGCACTGGGCATCGTTCACAACCTCTGGAGCCCGATTCCCGGCAGGTTCAAGGACTACATCGCTGTGCCCAAGCCGAACGGCTACCAGTCGCTGCACACCACCGTCATCGGCCTGCAGGGCCAGCCGATCGAGGTGCAGATCCGCACCTCGCGCATGCACAGCGTGGCCGAGTTCGGCGTCGCCGCCCACTGGGCATACAAGGCAGGCCTGCAGGACCCGGAGGAGGTCAAGCGGCGTCTGGACTGGATGCAGCAGCTGCTGGACATGAACGATGACAGCGAGACTGCCGGCGCCTTCATCGACACGGTCAAGTCGGACATGCTCAGCGAGCGCGTGCTGGTGTTCTCACCCGCCGGCGACGTGTACAACCTGCCGCGTGGTTCCACGCCCATCGACTTCGCCTACGCGGTGCACACCCAGATAGGTCACCGCTGCATCGGCGCCCGCGTCAACGGCGAGATCGTGCCGCTTGGCTACGAACTCAAGACCGGTGACCGAGTGGAAGTGCTGACCAACCGCAGGTCCCAGTACGGTCCGTCCAGCGACTGGCTCAGTCTGGCCCACTCGCGCAGTGCCAAGCAGAAGATCCGGCAGTACTTCCGGCAGCAGGAGAAGCAGGGCCAGCTGGAAGCGGGCCGCAAGACCCTGGAGCGGGCACTCAGGCGCAAACACCTGTCCATCAACAACCAGGCGGCCAAGGGCAGGCTGGAGGAGGCAGCCCGCAGCCTGATCGGCTCGGACGCCAGCACCGACGAACTGTACGTGGCGCTGGCATCCAAGCGCCTGCAGCCGAAACAGGTCGTGGATTTCCTGGCGCCGGAGCTGGTCACCAAGACGGCCATTCCCGTGGTGAACGACGGCGCCCAGCGCCCCCGCAGCATCTCGGGTGTGTACGTGGACGGCCTTGACATGCCGGCCAACCTTGCGCAGTGCTGCAGCCCGGTGCGTGGCGATGACGTGATCGGTTACGTCACCCGTGGTCGTGGCGTCAGCGTGCACCGCATCGACTGCCCCAACGTGCGGCACCTGCGCGGCGCGCAGCCGGAACGGTTCGTCAACGTCAGCTGGGACACCCCTTCGGGCGAGATGTTCCCCGTGGATTTCGAGATCATCGGCGTGGACCGTCCAGGCCTGCTGCACGACATCCTCTCGGTGCTGGCCGGCATGAACAAGTCCGCCGCGCGAGTTACAGCGGCCGTGCCAAACAGCAGCAGTGCCCGCATCCACTTCCGCGTGGACGTGCGTGACCACAACGAGATCCAGCACATCCGTGAGAACGTGATGCGCATCCCTGATGTTTCCGAGATATACCGCTCGCGGCCGGGCCTCAAGGCCTGATGACCGGACCGCTCCCTGACACTGACCCGCTGGTCATCCTGGACTCGCTGGTGCCCGTGATCGCGACTGCCTCGGCCCACATCGCCGCCCAGGCTGCCCGTCGCGACTGGACCGGCGACCTGGATATCGCCAGCAAGGCCGACCCGAGCGACTTCGTGACTGAGGTTGACCGCGAGGTGGAGAGCCGGCTGGTTGGCTGGCTGGGCAAGGCCTACCCGGGCATCGGCATCCTGGCCGAAGAGGGCAGTGTGCGAGACGCAGGAAGTGGCCGCTTCTGGCTGCTCGACCCGCTGGACGGCACCCGCAACTTCATAAAGGGCTACCCGGGCTACTGCGTGTCACTGGCACTTGTTGAGGACGGGCGCCCGCTGCTTGGTCTGGTTCAGGACGTGGAGGCGCGTGAACTTTACAGCGCCGTTCGTGGCCACGGCAGTTACCTGGGCCGCAGACGCCTCGCCGTGGCTCAGGAATCGGACACCCGGCTGTGCGTGGCGGGCGTCGGCTTACCGCTGGCCGGTCGTGCGGATTCCAACAACCTGGAACGTTACCTGCGCCTTCTGAATGGTACGGCCGCGTTGCGGCAGGGCGGGGCAGTGGCGCGAGAACTGGCGCTGCTGGCCCGCGGCAGCCTCGATGCCTTCTGGCAACCCCACCTGAGTCCCTGGGATATCGCGGCCGGAATGCTGCTCGTTGAAGAGGCGGGTGGACAGATCGAACTGAACGTACATGGCGACTGGCTTGAACCGGGACTGCTCGGCATCCTCGCGGCTTCCGAGGCGGCGTTCCCCGGCGTGAAGGCACTGATGGACTGAGAGAACGGGCAACGCCGCAGCGTTGCCCGCCTTTTGACAGTCAGTTAAAGGCCCAGAATGGCCAGTACTCCCAGTTCGTTCAACTGCGGCTGCCACCTGCCCACCAGCTCACGGTTCTCCTCCGGTACTGACCACTCGGCAGTGCTGGTCAACTGGGTGTCACCATCGCCACCCAGGGCCGTCAGGAAGTTCCCGATGTCGTAATCCGCGCCCTGAAGGCCGGCCGCACGCAGCACCTCGCGCCTGGTCCAGGCGTACTCTGACTGCGAGAAGCCCTGCTCGTTGAGCGCATCGATCTGTGCGCGGCGCGCGTCGCCCAGAAGCCCGATGAAGTCAGCGTAGGCGCCGGCCATCCGGGGAATGTCCATCAGCGTGGGACGTTCCGTGCCCACCTGCTCGTAGCGCTGTTCCAGCTGCCGGAAGCGGGCTTCCATGTCCAAGCGGATTGATTCCAGAACCGCCATGTAGCGAGTAACCTGCTCCTCCGCGAGCAGGCCGTCAGCTGGCGCGGCGAACTGGCTGCGATTGTCCAGCTGTACGTCCATCGAACCGATCCTGGAAAGTTCCTGGGCCGATCGGGCCACCTGGCTGATGGGCCTGCCCACGAACCACCAGGCGGCTCCAGCCAGCAGAACCACAAGCACGGCGACGGCGATGAGGCAACCACCGATGAACCTGTTGCGCGATCCGGACTTGTTCTTGACCATCTGGGCATCGTTCATGGAAGCAATGCTACAGACCCGGCGTCAATCCGGTGTCAATGCGCGGCTGGGAGCGGAAAAACAAAGTGCCCCGCCGGTGATCTGCGGCACCTGACGATCACCCCTTATGGCTGCTTCTTCCGACCTGACCAGGTTCGGGGGTCGCCACCGCGCAGAGCCGACGGGGCGTACGAATCTTACCATCTGAAAGCAAGTGGTGCACCCGCCTGGGTGACCTGACCGGCCATGACAGGGCCAGGTCACCGCCGGGACGGTTCCGGCATTTGCGGTACAATCGCAGACGTCAAACTTTGGAGGTGACACGTGAGGGTATTCACCCGCATCACTGCATTGGCAGTTGTGGCAGCTTTCGGCCTTGCCGGCGCCCAGGACTTCGATTGGCGTTCGCAGGAAGGGGAGAGCATTCGCTTTCTGATGAACCGCCATCCGTTCACGGACTGGCTGGAGCCGCTCGTCCCAGAGTTCGAGGAACTGACGGGAATTGATGTGACCCTGGAGGTGTTCCCGGAAGACCAGTTCCGTCAGCGCCGCCTCCTGGAGGTCGGCAGCGGAGCCAGCACCCTTGACGGCTACATGTTCATGCCCGGCCAGGCCGGTGCCCAGTACCTGGGAGCAGGCTGGCTCAGGACGCTGGATGACCTGGTGGCTGACGCCAGCATCACCAGCCCAGACCTGGACCTGGATGACTTCTTCGGCGGCGCGCTCGGCACCTTCGAAACCGATAGTGGACTCGTGGGCCTGCCACTGCAGATCGAATCCAGCCTGCTCTTCTACCGCAAGGACCTGTTCGAGGCCGCCGGTCTGGACGGACCGCCCGAAACCCTGGAACAGCTGGCCGAGTACGCGGCAATACTGGATGACGGCAACGTCGCCGGCTTCGCCATGCGTGGCCAGGGCGCTGCAGCCACCAGCCAGATCGTGAACCTGCTGTACTCGTTCGGTGGCAAGTGGATGAACGAGGACGGCAGCTCCGCCCTCGCCAGCCCCGAAAGCCAGGCGGCACTCGAGTACTACGCTGACCTGCTCACCAACTACGGTCCTCCCGGACCGGCCAACCTGCACTGGGCTGAAGTCATGGGCCTCTATGCCCAGGGCCAGGTCGCGATGGTGTTCGACGCCAACGTGTTCCGCTCGATCGTGGAAGATTCGGACCAGGCCCTGCAGGTCGTCATCGACAACACGGGCTATGCGCCACTGCCCGCGGGACCTGCCGGCAGCGTGCCCGCAGTTCTCTCATGGGGCTTGAGCATCAACGCCGCCTCTGAGAAGCCCGAGGCAGCCTGGCTCTTCATCCAGTGGGCACTGTCCAGGGACAACCAGCTCGATGCACTTCTGACTGGTGTTCCTGCTGCCCGTGAAAGCGCCTGGGAGGCCGAGGAGTTCACCAGCACTGCGCCGCAGGACTGGAACGAAGCCTCACGCCAGTCGTTCAACGCCGGCCAGCCGGACTGGAACCCGCCGATTATCCCTGTTCCCGAAGCGCGTGACGCTTACGGCCAGGCGATCGTGGCGGCGCTGCAGGGTGGTGACATCGCAGCTGCCCTCGAGCGAGCTGCCCGTGACATCGACCAGGCGGTCGAACGCACCCAGCAGTAAGCACGATATTCAAACAGGCAAACCTGACCTGGCAGCCCCGGACGTCCCGGGGCTGCCAGCCGTCAGCCGACGAGTGGGAGTCAAACACAGTGAACATCGCCTGGAGTCGCGCCTGACATGAGGCGCACAGGAGACTTCATCGAGCGGAACGCCGCCTGGCTGTTCCCGCTCCCCGCCATCATCGCGTTGGTGGTTCTGATAGTCCTGCCGATGCTGGCCAACGTGGTCATCGCACTTCACGACTGGTTCATCGGCATGAATCCCAGGTTCATCGGCCTGCAGAACTTCACTGACGCACTCTCTGACCGGCGTTTCTACAACGGCATAAAGAACACGCTCATCTTCACCGGTGTGGCGGTACCACTGCAGCTGATGCTCGGCATGGCCATCGCGGTGCTCTTCAGCCGTGAGATGCCCGCCAAGGGACTGATCCGAACCATAATCCTGCTGCCGATGGTGGCCACTCCAGTGGCGATCGCCCTGATCTGGGCGCTGATGTTCAACCCCAGCCTCGGCGTGCTCAACTATTTTCTTGAATCACTCGGCCTGGGCCGCTCCCTCTGGGTGGCTGACGCCAGCCTGGCGTTGCCGTCGCTGATCATGGTCGATGTCTGGCAGTGGACGCCAATGGTGGCGCTCATCCTCATCGCGGCGCTGCAGGGCGTGCCCAGTGAGCATTACGAGGCGGCCCGCATCGATGGCGCGAGCGGCTGGCAGTCGTTCTGGTACGTGACGCTTCCGGCGGTCAGGGGCGCGGTGGTGGTGGCCCTCATCCTGCGCAGTATCGATGCACTCAAGACCTTTGACATCATCTACGTGATCACCCGCGGCGGGCCGGGCACCGCCACCGAAACACTCAACGTTTTTGCGTTCAGGACCGGCTTCGAGTTCTTCCGCGCGGGTTACGCGGCCTCGCTGCTGATATTCCTGATGTTCCTGGTGCTGGGCATCGCCCTGCTGCTCAACCTGGCGCGGAGGAGGGCACAGTGACTTCTTCAGTGCACCGGCGCAACGAACGGCTCAGGAAGATCGGCATCTACCTGCTGATGGCAGTGGTACTGATCATCATGCTGTTCCCGTTCTACTGGATGATCCTGACCAGCTTCCGCAACCAGGTGGACAACACCAGTCCGGTGCCGGTGTGGATCTTCCAGCCCACCCTGGACAATTACCGCAACGTCATTGAAGGCAACAACTTCCTGCGTTACACCTGGAACTCGTTCGTCATCGCCTTCCTTTCCACGGGTTTCGGTCTGGTGCTGGGGCTTCCGGCGGCGTATGCCATCGCCCGGTTCAAGCAGAACGGCCTGGCGCTTGCCATCCTGGTGGCGCGGCTCACGCCCTACATCACCTACCTGGTCCCCTGGTACATCGCCTTCCGCCAGCTGAAACTCATCGACACCTTCTTCGCGTTGACGCTGACCCACCTGATCGTGGGCCTGCCGCTCATAGTGTGGATAATGATCAGCTTCTTCGAGGACGTGCCGCGTGAGCTGGAGGAGGCCGCATTCGTCGATGGTGCCAGTCGCCTGGCAACCTTCTTCCGCATCGTTCTGCCGGTCAGCGGACCGGGCATCGTGGCGGCCAGTATTCTGGCCTTCATCTTCAGCTGGAACCAGTTCCTGTTCAGCCTGGCGCTTTCGGGACCACGGACACAGCCCGTGCCCGTGGCGGTGTTCAACTTCATCAGTTACGGCCAGATCGACTTCGGTGGCCTGGGTGCCGCGGCCGTGCTGATCACACTGCCGGTGGTGCTGCTCACCCTGTTCATCCAGCGCTACATCATCTCCGGCCTCACCATGGGAGCCGTCAAGGGCTGATGAAGGCCCTGCGCAAGTTGGCCGCCGGCGTCGGCAACCTGGGTCTCGAAGAGCTGCCCCGGCCGGAGCCGGGACCCGGGCAGGTCCTGATAGCCGTCGACAGCGTTGGGCTGTGCGGTACCGACCTGCACATATTCCTGGACGAGTTCGCCACCGAACCACCGGTGACGATAGGACACGAGCTCGCGGGCACTATCGAAGCCCTGGGCCCCGGGGTGGAAGGCTGGCAGATCGGCCAGCGCGTCACTTCGGAAACGTACTTTCACGTGTGCGGGCATTGCCAGCACTGCAGGCGGGGAAGGCCGAACCTGTGTGCGGAGCGCCGCTCTATCGGCTCACGGGAAGACGGGGCGATGGCCGAGTTCATGCTGACGCCAGCCAGAAACCTGCATGCGGTACCCGATAACCTGTCCCTGGAGGCAGCGGCCTTCACAGAACCGCTCGCCTGCGTGGTGCATGGTCTGATCGACACGGCCGGGGTGCGGACCGGCGACAGGGTGGTCATCACCGGGCCGGGCCCCATCGGCCTGCTGGCGCTGCAGCTGGTTCTGGCCTCCGGCGGCCGGGCCGTGATGCTGGGCACCGCCAGCGACCGGTATCGACTTGGACTCGCTGGTTTTCTCGGGGCGACGCTGGCTTTGGAGACGGAGCGGCTGGAACAACCGGCGGAAGTGGTGGCGGACGCGTTGGGCGGGGCACCCGACCTGGTGGTCGAATGCTCAGGTGCCGGTCCTGCGGCGCAGTTGCTTCTGGAGGTGGCGGGCAGAGGCGCCCGCTACTGCCAGCTGGGACTGGCGGGCAGGCCCATCAGTCTTGACTTCGACCAGGTCTGCTACAAGGAACTTGTCGTGACGGGCAGCAACGCCACCGTGCCTGCCGCCTGGCCGCGGGCACTGCGGCTGCTCGCGCAGGGCCTGGTGCGTACCGAGCGGCTGATCTCCCACCGCTTCGGCCTGGATGACTGGGAAGAGGCCTTCAGGGTTGCTCAGGCCAGGGAGGGCATGAAGGTGATGTTCAGGCCGGGAACCTGAGGTTCAGCTTCTGCCCCTGCCGGCGATGCCATGACCTCGGGCCGTGAGGCCCCAGCTGCCCGGTCGTTCCTGCTTGGAAACGAGGCCGAGCCTGAGCAGCAGCTGCAGTGCCTTGTCCACCCGTTCCGGGCTGAGCCCGCTGGATCGGGCCAGCTCACGTTCAGTGAGCGGTGAGAGACCGGCTTTCCAGAGGCTGGCGAGGATTCGCTGCTGGTCGGTCGGCTTGTGCCACACTTTCCCTAATGCCTTCGTGAGACCCATCATGAGGAAATGATGGCAGCAGCGGGATTACGATTGTCTTACCTGTCGGGCCTCATTGACTTGGTGCTACAATTCTGCCCGTGGAATTCGATTACGAACTGCTCAAGAAACTGTCGGAAGCCTCGGGCATTCCCGGGCGCGAGGATCAGGTCAGGCAGCTCATCCGGGAGGAGCTGGGAGAGCTGGCAAACGGCGCCCGGGTGGATGCCATGGGCAACCTGGTGATCCGGGTGCCTGGCCCTGAGGGCGCACCGACCGTGATGGTCAGCGCCCACATGGACGAGATCGGTTTCATCGTCAGGCACATCGACGATGACGGTTACATCCGGGTTCAGAACCTTGGCGGCTTTGATACCCGCAACCTGTTTGCCCGCTTCGTCACCGTGCACGGTCGTGACGGCGTGAGTCGCACCGGCGTACTGAACCCCGGCGTGAAGCCGATTCACATCTCCACCGCTGAGGAACGCAAGAAACTGCCGGAGATCGAGGACTTCGTGGTGGACCTGGGCCTGCCGGCGGAAACGGTCCGGGACGAGTTCCGGATCGGTGACATGGTGACTTTGCAGCAGGGCTTCCAGGACCTGGGTGAAGTGGTCAGCGGCAAGGCGCTGGATGACCGCAGCGGCTGCTGGATCCTGATGGAGACGCTGCGCCGGCTTGAGAACCCCGCTGTCAATGTGGCCGCGGTGTTCAGCACCCAGGAGGAAGTGGGACTGCGCGGTGCACTCACCAGCTCCTTCGCCGAGCAGCCGGACCTGGGAATCGCACTTGACACGACACTGGCTGTGGACACCCCCGGGACACCAGGACACCTGAGCGTCACGAGACTGGGCGAGGGTGTGGGCATCAAGGTCAGTGA
>CAZBBU010000036.1:462-10236 GCA_964489965.1 uncultured bacterium | reverse complement strand
CCGTTCGTCGCGTCAAGAGCCTGGACGACGCCGTTCGGGTTGGGCAGGTACATGATGCCGTCATAGACCAGCGGTGTGGCCTCCTGGAATCCCGGCTCCATGGAGCGGGCCCAGGCGAACCTGAGTTCATCGACGTTCTCGGGCGTGATCATGTCCAGCGGGCTGTAACCCCAGCCGTTGAGCGTGCCGCGCCACATGAGCCAGTCGCCGTCAGCCGGGTTCGCCAGCACCTCGTCGGTCACTGGCACGAAGTCCTGCACCTGGGCGTTCACCAGAGCCGGCAAACCGACCAGTGCGGAAAGCGCGAGTGTCTTAAACCATTTGAATCTCAACGTTACTTCTCCTTTACCTAGCTGAAGTTCCATCAGCGGTCAGGACATTTGTCCCGCCTCGCCCCGGAGGTTAGCAGATATTGACAACGTGAAGGTCTTGTACCAAAAAACGAAGTAAACAGCCGGGCAGGTATCAGGCACCGTTGCCGGTTAGTTTTGCCACTGCCTCGCGCGAAACAGTCCAGAGCTCCGGGTCATTGCTGTCACGGGGACGCCCCAGGTAACTGAGATCCATGATGTCAACAACGTGACCGGGTTGACCGGCCATGACAACGATTCGATCGGCCAGATAGGCTGCTTCCACGGGGTTGTGCGTCACCAGCACCACCGTGCAACCGAGTTCTTCGCAAAGCTCCAGCACCTCCGTGCGCATGCGCAGCGCAGTCAGTTCATCAAGTGCGCTGAACGGTTCATCCAGGAACAGGATGTCAGGTTTGACGATCATGGCGCGCGCCACTGCGGCGCGCTGCTGCATGCCGATCGACAGCTGGTACGGGTAATCCTGGCCATTTGCACCCAGCCCGACCCGGGCAAGCCAGTCGCCGATGAGTGCATCGTTCTCGCGCCGGGACCCGTCGAGCACGAAAGCCAGGTTGTCGTGAACGCTCAGCCATGGGAGCAGACGCGACTCCTGGAACATGTAGCTGGTCACCGCTTCAGGATTCCCGTAGGTGACCGTACCGCCGTGTTCTTTGTCCAGGCCGGACATCACGTTGAGCAGTGTCGTCTTGCCACCGCCGGAGGGTCCGATTATGCACACGAACTCGCCTGATGCGATGTCGAGGCTTATGGGCGCCAACGCCGGCCGCAGACCGTCCTTCACGCGGTAGTCACGTGTCACGTTGCGCAGGACGATGCCGCTCACGTCAGCCCACCCACTGGTCGCCTCCAGCGGAATGCCCAGCGTTGCAAACCGCCCATTATCACGATATCGATCGTGGCCAGCACCACCATCATCACGATGCCGTACGCCAGAATGCCAGGCATGTTGAACATCTGGTAATAGAAGCTGATCTGGTAGCCCACTCCACTTGTGCGTCCCATAAGTTCAGCAAGAATGACCATCTTCCAGGCCAGGGCCAGGGTGGTGCGGGCTGTGCCGATGACGTACGGCATCAGCTGCGGCAGGATTACGTTCCGCCAGATGGACGTGCGTGAGCGGCGGAAGGCCACAGCCATCTCGACCAGCTTGTTGTCCACTGCCCTTGTTCCCTCACGAACCTGAACGACGACGGTGGGCAGAACTGAGATGGTCAGGGCCAATATGGCGGCCCGATCGTTCAGTCCCAGAATAAGATAGGCGGCCACGAACAGCACCAGCCGGGGAATGCTGAGCCCGGCAACGACCCAGGACTCCAGAAGCTCGTCCACGCGGCGGTACAGGCCCATCAGCGTGCCCAGCAGCACACCCAGGCCCATGGCGACGACAAAGGAAATGAGCACCCTGTAGAAGGTCGCACCCAGGTGACGCTGCATGGCTCCGCGGTCGAACTCACGGGCTATGAACTCGGCCGTCGCAACCGGTCCGGGAATGGTTTGCCGGCCGACCACCTCACTGAGGATGAGCCAGCCGACAAACAATGAGAGCAGGCTTGCCAGCCGGAAACCCGGACTGGCAAGCCTGCTGCGCCAAGCGTTACTCAGGGTTGTACTCGGTTGTGAAGGCGCTGGCATCCAGGCTCTCCACACCCACCACATCAGGTCCGGCCACTTCGACAAGCTGGTCCACCAGCTCGACGAGTTCATCTATCATTTCCGGGGTCCACTCCGAGGGAATACCGGCTTCCCAGCGGGCGCGCACACTTGGGAACACGCTCGGATCGGGCAGGCTGTAGAGCTCGTTGTCGAGAATGCTCTGCCAGATGCCGTCATCCGTGTCTTCCTTCATGAGCTGGATCGCTTCCTGCATGGCTGCAAGGAACGCCGTAACCGCTTCGGGGTTCGCGCCCTCGCGACCGACCACGACCAGGATGGGCAAGTCGTCACGGAATCCCATCTCGGCAAGGAGATCAGAAATGAGCTGGACGTCACGGTACTCACCCGTACCGACCATGCGGGCAACGAAATGCCAGTAAGGAATGGCGGCGTCGATCTCGCCTTCATCCAGCAGGCCCTGCATGAGCGGGGCAGCCGCCTGGAGCACCATGCCTTCGTCCTGCGGGTCATAACCGTACTCGGACACCATGTAGGCACGAAGAATCAGGATGCTCTTGTCACCAAGACTGCTGGCGGCAATGCTGTGACCCTGCAGGTCTTCGACGGTCTGCACCTCACTGTCAGCCGAAACGACGACACCGCCGGTTGCCTTGCTGAACGGCCAGATGGCACGCACTGGCACGCCGGCCTGCCGCATCGTGACAGCACCGATGAAGTCATCCACCACCACGTCCACCTCGCCGGCCTGGATGGCCAACTGAGTGGCTGGTTTGCTGGCGAATACCTCTTCCTGGATGTCCAGGTTGTACTTCTCGTCGAGCCCGTAATAGTCGATTGCATGGGTTATCCACGAAAACGTACCGGTGGCCTGCTGGCCCACCTGGATGGTAAGTGCGTCCTGTGCGAGGCCCACACCTGCGAAGCCGACGGCGACTGCCGCCGCCAGAATGGATTTAAATTTCATTGACTGTCAACCCCCTTTCAGGTTGCGTTGTTATGCTAGCACGCAAGGGACGAAAGTCCCGCAGCGCGCGCTTGGACTACCGGTACACGGCAACACAGCTTGCGTTTGCTGCCGTCCGCGGCTAGAATCTGCGGCGCGAAAGGACAGATGCGTCTTGAGTGATAATCCGGACCCGGCCATCCTCGTAGAGAACGTCAGCAAGCGGTATGGCCGCACCTTGGCGCTGGACGGCGTGAGCATGGACGTTGCTCCCGGCCAGCTCTTTGCGCTGCTCGGACCCAACGGCGCAGGCAAGACAACCCTGGTGCACATTCTCAGTACGATACTGACGCCGGACAGCGGCAGAGCGCTCCTGGCCGGCTTCAACGTCGTCCGACAACCACTCAAGGCCCGGCGCAGCCTAGGAGTCGTATTTCAGGAGCCAAGCCTGGACGACAGGCTGACGGTCTTCGAGAACCTCGAGTTTCACGGCCAGGTGTACGGCGTGCCCCGCGCCAAGCGAAGACAGCGCATCAGGGAGCTGCTGGAAGTCGTGGAGCTCACGGACTGGCAGGGCAGCCTCGTGCGACAGCTGTCCGGTGGCATGAAGCGCCGGCTTGAGATAGCACGTGCCCTGGTACACGACGCCCGGATACTGTTCCTGGACGAACCGACTGTCGGGCTGGACGCCCAGTCGCGTGCGCGCATCTGGGAGCACGTCAAACAGCTCCAGTCGGAACGCAACCTGACCGTGGTTGTGACAACGCACTACATCGACGAAGTCGAGCGCTGCGATGAAGTCTGCATCATCGACCAGGGCAAGATCCTGGTGCAGGACTCTCCCGCAGAACTGAAACGGCAGCACGGCCAGGAGCTCATGCGCGTGACAGCCCGAGACCTGGAGACAGCCCGGGAAATCAGCTCGAAATACGCTGTGCGCCTCACAGGGGTGCAAAAAGACGAGGAACTGATGCTTGTGAGTGACCAGTTGGACGGCGAGCCGGGCGGTTTCATGGAGGAATTCCTGGCGGGTTACGGAAGTCGCCTGACCCAGATTCAGGTGGAACAGCCCACCCTCGAGTCCGTGTTCCTCACCCTGACAGGACGGGAACTGCGGGACCAGGCGGCAAGCGCCCGCGACCGCACCTACGCATTCGGCCGCAGAGGCGGGGAGCACACCAAGTGAATCCTTTCATGGCCCAGGTCAACGGCATTTACGCCATCTGGCTCCGGGAGGTCAAGCGTGCCGTGCGTGACAGGGGGCAGCTGATAGGTGGCGTGAGCCGACCGCTGCTCTGGGTCCTCATCATGGGCATCGGCCTCAACCCCTACTTCCGGGGTGAAGTCTACGGAGAGGTGCGGTTTGTCGTGCCTTACACGTATCTCCAGTTCATTTTTCCTGCCGTGATCGCCCTGAACATCATGTACACCTCCGTGCAATCGGCGGTCTCGCTCATCTGGGACCGGCAATTCGGCTTCCTCCGTGAGGTGCTGGTCTCACCCCTGCCGCGTTTCAGCATCCTGCTTGGAAAAGTGCTCGGTGGCGCGACCGTGGCGTTCCTGCACGGCTGTCTGGTGCTCGTATTGGCACGCTTCGCCGACATCCCGCTTGCACGGGTGAACCTCCTTGAAGGCCTTGGAATCATGGCGCTCATGTCATTCGCCCTCACTTCGCTGGGCATCGTGATCGCCGGTCGGATACGCACCTTCGAGGGTTTCGGGGTCTTCTCGAACGCCGTGATTCTGCCGCTCTACTTCACGTCGAGTTCGATCTTCCCCCTCAATCCGGCTTTGACGCGCGCGCAGACACTGGTCGTGTATCCCGAGTGGCTGGTGATCCTGGTTGAGTGGAACCCGGTGACTTACGCGGTCGACGCCCTGCGCGGTGCGTTCATCGACTTCAACCAGTTCAATCCAGCCTACGGCCCCATCATCCTCGCGATCATGGCCGTAGCCTTCTTCACCTGGGCGCTCGCTGAGTTCCGCAGGTCCTGATGAACTGGCTGCGACGCAACCGCAAGGACGTTGTCTATGCCGTCATCGTGGTGGGTCTGCTGGGACTCGTGTACCTGCTTCCTCCGGACACATCCCTGAAACTTGTCCGAGAGTCAGGTGTACTCCGTGTCTGCGTACCGACCAGCTACCCGCCACTGGTAACCGGCGAGGCTGACAAGCCCGGCATCGACCTTGAAGTGCTTGAACAGGTAGCCGACGACCTGGGGGTCCGCCTGCTGCCGGTCACCAACTCGAGCATGGGCCGGGATTTCAATCCACGCAACTGGCGGGTGACCCGCGCTCAGTGCGCCATTCTTGCAGGCGGCGTGGTTGCCACCGACCTGACCCGTTCCTTCCTGGACACCACCGAACCGTACCTGCTTACGAGCTGGGCGCTCGTGACCCCGACCAGACCGGATGACCTGGACGGCAAACGGGTCGGCTTCCATGCCGGGATCAGCGGGCTGGACCGCATTTCCCTGAGCAGATTCCTGCGGGAACAGGGTGCCGAGGTCACGATAATCAACTCATCTGAAGCCCTCGCCCAGGCCATCGCCAGCGGCGAGGTCGACGCAGGCATAAGTGAGTCGATCCTGGCTCAGCAGCTCGCCGGCAGCAACGGCTGGAATGCCTACCTGCTGGCCGATGAGCTGGACGGAGCACGCGTCGCCTACGGGCTCTGGAAGGGCGATCTGACCCTCAAGCGGGCGGTCGAGGCATCACTGGCAGAGATGGAAAGAAACGGCCGTATGGATACGATTCTCCGCGACTATGGCCTGGTGGAACTCGAGGACCCGCTTTTTTAACTTGCCAAAGCGTTGACGCGCAAGGTATCTTTGTCCCGCCTACTGTGCACCATCCGGGTGCGCAGGATGACACTCTCAAATCTCAGGAGGACGGTAAGTTGATCAGGAAAATCGCAATTTCAGCCGCAGCGCTGCTCGCGCTCGGCGCGGTCAGCGCACAGATTGCCGACTACGTGCCGGTGACTGACGAAATGCTGGCCAATCCACCCGCAGAAGACTGGCTTACCTATCGCCAGAACGTACAGGGCTGGGGCTACAGCCCACTTGATCAGATCAATGTCGACAACGTCGACCAGCTCCAGCTCGTCTGGTCACGCGCGATGGAAGCCGGCTCGAACGAAGGCACCGCCCTGGTGCATGACGGCGTGATGTTCGTGGCCAACCCCCGCGACGTCATCCAGGCGATCGACGCTGTCAGCGGCGACCTGATCTGGGAGTACCGCCGTCAGCTTCCGCCGGCCGGCGAACTCAACTACCTTGGTGAGCACACCCGTTCAATCGCTCTCTACGAGGACAAGGTCGTCTACGTGTCCTGGGACAACGCCATCGTCGCCCTCGACGCCGCCACCGGCCAGGTCGCCTGGGAAACCCCCCGTGGCGAGTCTGACCAGATCTCGAACTCGACCGGTCCCATCATTGCCAACGGTGTCGTCATCGCCGGCTCAACCTGTCAGTTCGCGGGCTTCGGCTGCTACGTGACCGGCCACGATGCCAACAGCGGCGAGGAACTCTGGCGCAACTACCTGATCCCGCGCGCTGGCGAGCCCGGCGACGAGACCTGGGCTGGCGCCCCGTTCGAGTCCCGCTGGATGACCGGCGTCTGGGGCGGCATCAGCTTTGACCCCGAGACTGGTCTCGTTTACTACGGCTCCTCCGGTGCCGGACCTGCCTCCGAAACCGTGCGCGGCACCCCCGGCGGCACCATGGCCGGTACCAACACCCGCTTTGCCGTCGACCCGCAGACCGGTGAGATCGCCTGGAGCCACCAGGTCCTGCCCCGCGACAACTGGGACCAGGAGTGCACCTTCGAGATGATCAACGTCACCTCGCCCGTGAACCCCAACCCCGACGCCGTCGGCATGTTGGCAGCCAACACCGATGCCGCCAGCGACAGCCGCAGGATTCACGTCGGTGTTCCCTGCAAGACCGGCCTGGCCTGGGCTTTCGATGCTGAAACCGGCGAGTTCATCTACGCCAAGGCCACAGTCGAGCAGAACCTGATTGACTCCATCGATTCCGACACAGGCCTCGTCCACATCAACGAAGAGCTGGTGCTCACCAACGTGTTCGAGACCTACGCGATGTGCCCCACCTTCGTCGGCGGACGCGACTGGCCCACCACTGCCTACAACCCCGAGCGCAACATCCTGTACGTGCCGCTGAACAACATGTGCACCGATTTGACCGCCATCAGCGAGGAACCGATTCCCGCCGATGTCTACGCCACCCAGAACGACAACTACATCACTCCCGGCAAGGAGAACGTCGGCCGCATCGACGCGATCGACGTCGCGACCGGTGAGACCGTCTGGAGCTACGAGCAGTACGCCGGTCTGTACGCTCCCGTCACGGCAACCGCAGGTGACCTGCTGTTCACCGGCGGCATCGACCGCTACTTCCGTGCCCTTGACCAGAACACCGGTGAAGTGATCTGGGAGAGCCGCCTGCCCGCTACCGTGCACGGTCACCCCACCACCTTCGAGGTCGACGGCCGCCAGTACGTTGCGGTCATGTCGGGCGGCGCCCTGGCCGGCGGTGAAGTCACCGGCCTGACCCCTGATGTCGACGCCAGTACCGGTTCGAACGCACTCTTCGTCTTCGCACTGCCTGCCAACTAAGCGGAAGGCAGGAACACGGGTCACAGGGGGCTCCGGCTGCAATCGCCGGGGTCCCCTGAACCCATATGAGGGACATCAATGAAGCGTCTTATTTTCCTGTTCGTATTCTTGCTGTCAGCTTCCGCATTGGCACAGAAGGCCCCAATCGGCCCCGAGTTCCTGCAGCGTGACCGGTTACGGCTGGAAGGCGACAGCCTGCGGTTCTGTGTAGTCAATGACAATCTGCTCACCGAGTATCACCATGACCTTGCTGCGGAACTGGCCGCCACCCAGCTGCTCTCAGCTGTAATCGTCGACGTCATCCCCGTCGTGCCCAGCCAGCCACTGGATTACCGGCTGACCCTCACGGAGCAGCAGATCTACTACGTGCTTGCGAACGACTGCGAAGTCTTCATGGGCCTGGCCCTCAGCTCCAGCCTCTCCCGCTGGGAGTGGCTGGTAACCTCACGCCCTTATCACGCCTCCCGGAACGTATTCGTGACCCTGGATCCTGCGCTTGAAGCCTGGATGGACCTCCCGCTTGACGAGGCCATCGGCACGCGCATCCAGACAAGCGCAGACATCCAGCTGGCCGTCTACCTGAATGGCCTTGCAGCAGAGAACCGCTGGAAGCGGATTCCCTACTACAACAACCTGGTGGCGCTCGAACAACTGCAGGAGGGACAGGTGAGCGTGGCCCTGGTCTGGGAACCTGCCGTGGTGAACTACCAGGCCGCGCGGGTGAATCTGGAACTCACCAGGCTGCCGCTGGAGCCACTCTCCGTCAACCCTTTGCAGCTCGGCCTGGGCTTCCGGAGTCAGGACGCTTTTATACAGACAATGATGGACACCGCCATCAACGAACTGAACAGCCTGGGTATTCTGGATCAACTGGCAGAGAAGCACATGCTCCCAGGCCTTCCCCTCGACTGAAACAGAAGGAGTTGAACCGTCCGACCCGGACGGCCGCACAAATGCCACTTGAAACCAGCCTGAAACGCCACAGAGCCAGACTTGTCCTGCGCACATTCATTCATGGTTTCGCGTTGGCGCTGTCCGTGTCGCTCACACTCACCGGCCTGATACTGGTTGTGAATCACCTGGCAGACTGGGAGCTGGAACCGCTGGCGGTGCTGCTGACCGCGCTGGCGGCCGCCCTGGCGGCCGCTCTCATCCATACCTTAGTCAGAGACACTAGCCTGCAGCGCACAGCCCGTGTGCTCGAGGCCCAGGACCCAACACTGCACGCCCGCCTGAGCACTGCGCTCGAGCTGAAGCGGAGTGGCCGCAGTGCCAGCCCTATCCTGCGGGCGCAGGTGAGCGATGCTACGCAGCACGCACAGGATCTGAAGCCCGGTGAATACATCCGACTGGGCCTCAGCAAGAGGCTGAGAACCGGACTTCTTGCCAGTAGCGCCGTTCTGGCGGCCGGTACGCTGCTAAGCGGACCGCTTGCACTCCAGCCAACCGTTGTGACGACGGCGCCAGCAGCAACAGATGGCGCCCTTGCTCAGGATGAGCAGGCGGCGTTGGCCTCGAACATACAGCAGCTTGCGGACATGTTCTCTGAAACCGCGGAAACCGGCGAGGATTCGTACCTGCAGGCGATCAGCCGCCAGCTTCAGGATCTGGGTGAGCGACTTGAGACTTCGGAGTTGACCAGGGAACAGGTGTCTTCCGAACTTGAAAGGCTTCTGCAGCATACGCAGACGGCATTGGAACTGCAGGGTGACAATCTGCCGGAAATGAACCTGGCAGAGCTCCCGGAACTGCTCGAGGCGGCACTGCGCGACGTAAACCGGCAACCGTTGGCAGAGCTGCAGCCCGAAGGGGACCTGGCGGACATTCTGGAGCCCGACACGCTCGAGGGTGGCAGCGCCGAAGCCGGTGGTGATCAGGCGCAGGCTGGTGGTGAATCCGCTGGACCTTCACTTGAGGACATGCTGCAGGCCGGCGAACAGCTGGAGACGGGTGACGGGAGCAGTCAGTCGGCGGCGAGCCAGCAGGCGCGCTCCAGTGGCAGTTACTTCGACAATGCTCTCGACGAGCGCGCGATTGCAGAACTGAACGCCCGTGCAATGGATGCCGCCGCGCAGGCTGCAGGCGAGGCAATTGGTGCCTCACCGGAATCCAAAGAAGGAGCAAGCTCGATGGCTGGTCAGGGCACGGATGAGCTGTTCGGCACCTCGGTCTATGAGCGCAGCGCGATGTTCCTCGTCGAGCTG
>CAZBBU010000036.1:0-452 GCA_964489965.1 uncultured bacterium | reverse complement strand
GCCAACGACGCCGCCCGGCTCAACGCGGAGCGGCTGGAACAGATGGCTGTTCCGGAGGAAACGGATCCCGAGGGAAGGCACGTGCGAATCGAAGTCACACCCGAGACTGAATTCACGGAGGTCAGGATGACCCCACTTGGTGAGATGACCTGGAACAGACAGCTTGAGGCCGAGGTGGTGCGAGAGGCACTGAGCACCGACCAACGCGACGTTACGGCACGCTTCCATACACCGGAGCTTGACGAATGAGGCGCCGGAGTTGCTGACTCTGCTGCAGCCCGCCTGGCTGGCACTCCTTCTGCTGGCGATTCCCGTGCTCCTGCTGCACATGCGGCGAAGGCGCTCACTGGTGGTCGGCAGTGTACAGATCTGGCGCCAGGTATCAGCCCGGGCCACCGCGCAACGTTCCAGGAAACTGCCTCCGTTTAGCTGGCAGTTGCTCCTTCAGCTGC
>CAZBBU010000035.1:0-10273 GCA_964489965.1 uncultured bacterium | reverse complement strand
GTTCACCGGCCGTCAGGCTGGCGAGCCGGGCGCCCGGGCTGATGTCCAGACCAAACGGCTGCAGCACGCGGCGCGCACCGTGCTGCATGGCGCGCCGGTCCAGGAAGGGCGTGCCCTTGATGCGCGGGAAGTCTTCTACGTAGATGTTCTCGGCTACGCTCAGGTTGGTGAACAGGTTGAGTTCCTGATGGATGAAAGCGATGCCGTACTTGCGGGCGTCGCGGGGACTTCCGGGCAGGTACGGCTGACCGGCGATGCTGATCTGGCCCGCATCCGGTTTGAGCAGACCGCCCAGCATGTTCATCATCGTGGACTTGCCGGCGCCGTTCTCACCCACGACACCCAGTATCTGGCCCGCGTCCAGGTCAAAGGACACGTCACTCACGGCTTTGACACCGAAGAAGCTCTTGGTAACGCCGGAGAACTTCAGCAGCGCGCCTGTGCCGCGGCGGGGTGCCGGGCCTGCGGATTGCGTCTGGGTCTGGTTCATCAAGCCACCGCCAGCAGGCGCCTGCGGGTGACGTCCAGGATCGCAGCGAACAGGATGAAGCAGCCTTTGACGATATTCACGGTGAAATAGGAGAGGTTCATCAGGTTCAGGGCGTTGGTGAGCAGCACGAAGAGCAGCACGCCGAAGACCGTCCACATGATCTTGCCGCGACCGCCGAACAGGCTGGCCCCACCGATGACCGTGGCACCGATCACGTCAAGCAGGAGGTCAAAACCCTGCCCGAAGCCGGGCCGGCCCATGCCGAGGCGCGCGGTGTAGAGGATGCCGCCGATGGTGGCACACACCGAGCTGAGCATGTAGGCCAGCATGATCACGCGAACGCGTGGTACGCCGGAGATCACGGCGGCGCGCTCGTTGCGGCCGATGGCGTAGATCCACTGTCCGAGTACGGTGCGCGAAAGGATGAAATGGACGACGAGCGCCAGGCCGAGCGATATGAACAGCGGGTAACCCAGGAACGGTATCGACGAGGAGCGGCCTAACGCCAGGAAACCCTGCGGCAGGCCCGTGACGTTCTCGGCGCGGGTAAGCCAGACGGCGACCGCACTGAAGATCATGAGTGACAGGTACGTCATCATGAACGCGGGGATCTTGACGCGGGCGATGAAATAGCCGTTGAGCAGGCCGATGAATGCACCGATCAGAAGCATCGCCACGATCGCGAGCGGTACCGCCCAGGGGCTGCCGGACAGGATGCCGCCACTTTCGGAGATGAAGGTGCCCCATAACGGGGTGCGCTCGAACAGGATCGGGTTGAAGACCGTGGCCATCAGCATGCCGCCGAGCGTGCTGCTCATGGCAAGTACCGCGATCTGGGACAGGTCGATGCCGGCCGTGATGAGCACCACGGTCTGGCCGACCGCGATCGCCAGCAGCGGCCACATGTTCGAGGCGACGTTCTGTAGGTTGGCGAAACTGCCGATACGCGGTATGAACGGCAGGGCGATCACGAACAGCAGTACTGCGAGAAGAAGGACAAAATACTCGGAAACTATGAGCCGACGGCCGAGGTTCAGCAGGACTCCCAGGCCCTGGGCGCGCTCTGGTGCAATTGTCGGGTTCGATTCGCTCATCTGACTTCCCTGGATGTGAACGGCAACTCGGTCCGCTCGGCGGAGGGGCGGGGCGGGAAAACTGCGCCTCCCGCCCCGGGTCGGTTCAGTCTCTTACTGGTTGGCCAGCAGGACGCAGCCCCACATGTCGAACTCGCGTTCGGCGATGTTGGCCTGGGTCAGGGCGAAGCCAGGGTCGTCAATCTGGATGTTGGGGCTGGTGTCACCCGAGTTGATGGCTTCGATGAGCGCTTCAACGGTGGCGTCGGCCTCGAAGAACAGGTCCTGTACGCCGGTGGCGTCAACGTAACCGTCCTTCATCAGCTGGCAGGCGGTGACGTCACCGTCAAGACCACCGAGAATGACGTGGTCCGGGTGACCGATGGGGTTCCACATTCCGCGTGAGGCAAGCGCCGCACGGATCTGCGGGAACAGGAAGTCGGACGAGGTGAAGATCAGGTCCACCACGGGGTTGGCCTGCAGTGCGCTCTCGAGGTTGGCGAGGGCGGTGGCGGCGTCCCAGTTGGTGGGCACTTCGATGGGCTCTTCGAACAGGTCGGGGTTGGCCTCGATCACGTTCAGGAAGCCCTGGCGGCGGCCGATGGCGTTGGTGTCAGCCAGGGCGCCAACCATGATCAGCGGAACAACCTTGCGGTCAAGGTTGAGGGCACGGGCCTGCTCGGCAAGGTACTCAACGGTCTGTTCCGCGATCACCTGGTTGTCGGCCACGACGACAATCGCGTCGTTGGGGTTATCCGGGTTGGGCGGACGGTTGAACACGGCAACCGGAATGCCGGCCTGGTTGGCTTCACCGATCATCGTGATGACGCTGGCGCCATCCTGCGGAATGATGATGATGCCGACCACGCCCTGTGCGATGCAGTCACGAATCTGTTCAAGCTGGCGGTTGGCGTCCTCGTTGGCGTTGCGCTCGATGACGTTGAAGCCGGCTTCGTTGAGCGACTCGATCATTGCGAAGTGCCCGGCCACCCAGAATTCGGTCTCAAGATCCTGATACGCGAAACAGACGCTCTGGTTTTCCTGTGCGAAGGCCTGCGAGAGACCTGCAACCGCGATAAGCATTATCAGGGCATTAATTGCCTTTTTCACCATTTTTCTCCTTAGAACTGAATGACTCACCAGTAAACGGATACAACAACGCCAACAAACTGAAGAATCACCTCCTCAAAGCCGGCACCACTGCCCTCAATGACTGGGGACGTAGCTTGGAATGTTGCCAAATCGTAGCTGACATTTCAGTTAGATGTCAATAGGTGTGTCTGAAGTTCCGGTCAGCCGCTCAGTGGGTCGAACCGTCGCGCAGGACGCCAAAATAGTCGGCCCCGCCGACCTGTCCCGCCTTGAGGCAGATCTCCAGCCGGTCGGCTCTGGACCAGTCGGAGTGCGCCAGACACAGTGGCGATCCCGGTGAGATCGGCCCGACGATCTCCAGCGCATGCACACCAAGCTGGCCAAGGGCGTGACCGCAGGTATCGCCGCCGGCAACGGCCACCCGGCGCAGGTCGGCCCGTTCCAGCAGCGCACGCATGATCATGCCCAGCTGACTGCCGAGCAGCTCACCGATGCCCTTGGGATCAAGGCCAAGTTGCAGCAGCCGCTGGCGGGTGACAGCAAGCGCCGGATCAGCGTTGCCGCGAACCGAGTACAGGACTACGCTGGTGCCTTCAGCCAGTGATCTCAACGCAAGCTCCAGTGCACGCTCACGCTCCGCGTCCCGTTCGTTCTCATCGACCAGTGCCGCTGAATCCATGCGGATGCAGTCAAAACCGTTATGCTCGGCCCAGTCGATCTGCGCCCTGGTGGCCGGCGAAGCACTTCCGGACACGACCGCCAAAGGTTCCGACGGCCCGAAGGTCGGCCTCATCGCCACAGGAGGGATCCGGCCCGCGGCACGCAGGTACTCGACCAGCGCGTACTCAAGACCCGAGGATGAGGCGCTGAACAGAGACTTCTCCTGCAGCAGCTCCCAGACAAGCTCCCCGATCCTCCGCAGGTGCTCCCTGTCGGTAACGTCGAAGAAGACCAGCTCAGCGCCCGCCTGAACCTTGGAGTCAAACCTATCCCGCAGGTTGTCAGCCTGCAGGTCCAGCAGGTCCACAAGGCCGATCCGACGCTCAGTCTGTTCCTGCAGGTGCAGCCTCAGGTCGCCCTCGCGCATCGGCGTCGCCGGGTGGCGGCTCATGGTCGGATGCCGGTCCAGCCGGTATGTCTCGCCGTCTGCAGTCGCGAACAGGTTGCCGAAGGCCTGGTAACGCCGCAGGTCCGGCGCGCCAACGACGATCGGAACGGGCCCTTCGTATTCCTGGAGGCCCAGCTCGATAGCCTCGCCGATACTGCCGAGTTCAGGCGCGGAATCGAAGGTCGAGCACAGCTTGTAGTGAAACAGCGGGGCGCCCAGCTGCTTCAGCCTGGTGAACTTTGGCGGCAGCTGTTCCCTCATCTGGGCAGGTGTCATCGAGCGGCTCACACCGGCAAGACCGATGGCCCGGGCTTCGGGGAACAACTCCCGGGCGCGGCCCAGGAACGCCTCATCCGTGATGAGCACGGCAGGAATACCGTTAAGGGTCAGCACCTCTGTTACATCGGTCGAACCGGTGAAATCATCACCGTAGAAGGTGAGCAGCAGGTCGTGTTGCATCAGTGGCCGAATGTGTCCAGGGCCTCGCGCAGCTGCTTGTGGTTCCGCGCGTACTCCGCCAGCGGCACACCCTGTTCCGCCGCTTCCCACGCCTGCAGCAGGCTCTGCACACCCGCCCCGGGACCACCGGGGTGCGCCAGAATGCCACCGCCCGCAAGGAACATGAAATCGCCGTTGCCCAGCACTTCGAACGTGTCAGGCAACCGCGCCGCCACCTGGCCGGAGGAGAACACCGGCATGGCCCGGTGACTCCCGTTTATGGGCGCCTGCACCGCACGGGCAGAGGCGATGACGGACTCGTCACTCTCACAGAACTTGTTGCTGAGTCCGTTGACGTGCAGGTGGTCGATGCCGGCGAGCTTGTGCACCTGTTGCCAGGCGGGGTAGCTGAAACCCAGCAGCGGATGGCGGCTCAGGGCTCCCCAGCCGGCCCGGTGTCCGTGGATCGGCAGCCGGGCGTGCTGCCTGAGTTTCTGGATCCCGGCCAGTCCCGTCGCCAGCATGTTCACCATCACGCAGGTGCCGCCGGCGGCAAGGACCCGGTCGTGCCGTTCCAGCATCTCGTCGATCTCACCCGTGATGTTCCAGGCGTACATGACCCGTTTGCCACTGCGCTCCGCATGTTCATCCAGCACCGCCTGGACCGCTTCGAAGCGCTCGTTGAACGGCGAATGGGGGTTGTGGCTCTGCAGCTCGTCGTCCTTTATGAAATCCAGGCCGGCGTCGCACAGTTCGCGCACCAGTCCGGCCGTCTGGGCCGGCGTGAGGCCGACGCTCGGCTTGATGATCGTGCCGATCAGCGGCCTGCCCTCCACCCCGGCAAGCCTGCGTGTGCCGTCGATACCGAAAGCCGGTCCGGGCTGCGCGGCCGAGAACTCGGCCGGCAGTTCCAGATCGAGCAGCCTGAGCCCTGAGAAGGGCGCCAGCTCGAACAGGTTGCCCGAAACGGCCGTGAAGAGCCCGGACAGTGACGTGCCGATGTTGTCCAGCGGGAATGACAGGGTGACCCGGGCTCGCCTGAGGGGCTGGCCTGGCCTGGCACCGGGCAGGGATGGTTCAGCGACCGTTCCGAGTTCCTCCACCCTCTCGACCGTTGCCCCGTGCCGGGCCTGCAGCGACTCGCTTTCCCCGGGCACCTTGACGAACGTGCCCGCGGACTGCTCGCCCGCCATGGTGGCTGCAGCCTGCTGCAGGTCGCTGGCCGTCTCGATCAGGTAATGGGCTGTGACCCAGTCCGTTTCAGTTGTGGCTGCCACTTGCGTTCCTTCCGTTCTTCGGCTCGTCGAGTGTCACGAGAGCGTGCGCGCCAAGGGTGAGTTTCAGGCTGCCGGAGACAGGTGCGACTTCACGCCAGTCGGCCCTGAATGCCTGCGGCTCAAGTCGGGCGCGCTCAAGGCTTGCGCTGTCAAGCTCGCGTAACCGTGCAGGGCCACTGAGGCCATGGAGTTGCAGCTGTACGGGTCGGGGCGTGTGGTTCACCAGCAGGCTGCGCCTGCCCCAGGGCGCGCGCAGTGTCAGCACGTCAACGTTCGGTTGTGCCTCGAGGATCGTGTTCAGTACGGTCGCCTGCCGGCCGCAGGCCGCCAGGTCAGCAAGTGCGTGCCAGACAGGAAAGACTTCGCCTGCCGCCGACGGGAACACGTCCGGCAGCGGTGAACCTCCCGCCCGTTCCATGACGCCGAGCCAGCCGGTCGTTTCGAACCAGGTGGCGCTGTGGGTGCCGGCCAGTGCGAGCTGCCTGATGCTGCCGATCGTCCAGGCAGCTGCGAACGGCTCACGCTGCCGCGGGTCCACCCGGCCGGGCAGTTCATCCGGACTCTCCGCCTTGGCGGGGCCGGTGGCGTTGGGGTTGAGGCGCATGCGCAGCGTCAGAGGGCTGACGGCCACTGGTTTGCCGGCAGCAAGCGCGGCCGCGTTCGCCACTGCCACCCGCTGCGCGCTCAGCGTCTCGGTGATCGAGATGTCGTCGAATGCGTGCACCTGGGGGTTGATCGAGAACACCACGCCAGCGGCCGCACCGACAGGCGGGCGTTCGCGGTTCAGCTCAGCGAAGAAGTGAAGCGTGCCGGCGAAGCAGGGGGCAGCGTCACCCAGAAGTTCGCGCGCCAGCCGCAGCCACGCTTCGGTCGTGGTCTTGCTTGCCTCGTGGTGGATGAACCAGCGGGCCGGCCTCTCGCTCCCCAATGCAGCCGCGAGCCACTCGAGTTGTTCACGCTCCTGGCCGGTAGACAATTGCACGGCGATCTCAAGCTGGCTATCCAGCGCACGCGCAGCCTGCAGCGCCCGCGCCAGCTGCCGGTCACGGTCCGCGGCTGCGGGCCGCAGGTCCAGCCGCAGGTGCGCCGGGTTCAGTTCACGCAGCAGCTCGACCTGCCTCGCATCGTGTTCCTCGCCGTGAGAGGGCAGACCCAGGCCAAGCCGGGGCAGCAGTGCCAGCGGCTCGTCAGTAAGCAGTACCTGCAGCGGGCCGTCACTCGCGGCGGCCCCGGTTGTGGCGCTTCCTTGCGGGGTGATGGTGATCCGCTGCCGGACGGTGTCGCCAGTGGACACGGGCACCGGGAACGGTTCAGCCAGCGGCGTGCAGTAAGTCTTGAACGAGGCGTCGGTCCAGTTGCGCTGGTCCTCCATCTCGAACACGGCGCCCTCCATCAGTACGGTCACTTCCAGGCCCGCGGCCGGCGAGTGCGTCACCGACCGCACGTTCATGAACGGCTGGTGTGGCGAGATCGGTCCGGGAAATGCGGACTCTACCGTGCCGCCGTCAACCAGCCCCACCCGGCAGTCGAGGCCGGCACACTCAAGCGGGTGCAGGATGCAGAAGCCGATGCGGTTCCTGAGGAAGTCACTGGCCGCGGTGCCGTCGAAATCAAAGGTGACGGTGCCGTCAGGCGTTCCGGTAATGGTCCCCAGCCAGCTGAAGTCGATGTCAGCAGTCCGGTGCCGGCAGCGGAAGCTGACAGTGAACGAGTCAGCGTGCTGTTGCACATCCAGGTCACTTACCCGGGCGGGTACGGTGTCCCAGTCGCTGTCGCGCACGGCAGCGTAAACGCCGCGCACCGCTTCGTGACCCTGCACTTTCAGGTAGCGCAGGCCGGCATCAGCCGTGTCGAAGAGTACGCTGACAGGTCCGGCAAAAAGTTCGATCAGGCTCATGACTGCTCCGCCACCACACGCCGCAGGTACGGCATGCTTTCCTGCGCCCAGGCCCACTCCTTGGCCACGGTTTCCGCAATGCCGGCTTCCGGTGCCGGCCACAGCTCCAGGATCGCGCTCAGCAGCCGGCCTTCTCTGCTGAGCCTCCGCACCACGGCCGGGATGTCGAGCATGCCCTTGCCTGCGGGTGTTCCGGAGACCAGGAAGCCCATGTTGTGGCTGAGCCGGTCGATCCGGAAGTCCTTCACGTGCAGGTTGACGGTGAGCGGTCCGAGGGCGTCCAGCACGACATCCGGTCCCTCGAGCGCGCCGAGCGAGTTGACGGTGTCCAGGCAGATTCCGACCCGGTCGCTTTCCAGTCGCCGGACGATGTCGGCCAGCACCTGAGCCTCGAAGCGGTCGTGGTTCTCGATGGCCAGCAGCACGCCGGCCCGCTCGAAATGCGGCAGCAGTGCGGCCAGTCGCCTGACAACCTCGTCCGGTTCCGGCTCGTCGCCGGGACTGTCGATCACGACCCGCAGCAGCGGGGATCGGAGCCGCACGGCGATGGCCAGGTAGCGCAGCAGGTTGTCCGCGCCGATGCCGCGGGTGCCGACCTCCAGGTCCAGGCCCAGCGAGTCGGCCAGTTCCAGCAGCCCGTCGAGTTCGGCGTCCGTCAGGTCAAGGAGCGGCAGGTTGTCGGCAATCTGGGCGACCTTGGCCCCCAGTTCCGCTGCCCGCCGGAGGAAGCCATTTACGTCAAGCGGCTCGGCGGGAAGTGAGCCGGGCACTCCGATCGCCCAGGCCAGGGCGTAGCTCCCGATGCCGGCCCGTACCCTGCTGGTGCTGGCCTCGTCCTTCACGGTTTGCCGCTCAGTCGCCCTGGGCCTGAGCCGACAGGCCGAAATCCGTGATCGCGTTGACGCTTTCGGTCAGGGCTTCGCGTGCGAAGATCTTCTCCTTCCAGTCGGGCCTGAAGATCTTCTCATACGCCTGCTCGATGGCCAGCTTGGCTCCGTCCGAGAACGGGAAGCCGGCGAAGCCGAACACGATGGCAAGTTCGATGCGGATGTGGCCGAACAGGAACTCCCGTGCCGCTTCCTCCGGAACGCCCAGTTTTACGGTCTCGTCAAGCGCTTCCTTCATGGCTGTCACCAGCGTGGCCGCGAACGTCTCGGCCAGCGCCGGCTCCAATATCGCCATCTGTTCGACCGTGACGCGGTAGGCGTTCATGACCGGCGCGTACATGGCGCGCGCCAGCTGCTCACCCAGCACGTAGTGCTCTTCGGGCCCACGATGCAGGGCACACACGATGTGCTGTTTGGCTGTGATGCCGCCGAACCAGTCCGTCATGGCCTCGGGTTCCGTCTCGTCGTTGAAAAGGGGCGGGTGGCACGGGTGGGTTACGAAGTAGGTCACGTCCTCGCGCAGCGGAATCACACCGGCGTGCGCGGCAGCTGGGTCCAGGCTCACGACCATGGCACCGGGCTTGAGCGCCGGCACAATGTCCCTGCTCAAGCGGCCGATCAGCCGGTCAGGCAGGGCCAGAATGACTGCGTCGGCGTCGCGCAACGCGTCGTCCTGGGCGGTGACCAGCAGGCCCCGCTGGGCAAGGTTCTGCCTGCCGGGCTCGCTGACCTCCACGTAACGCACTTCGTATTCAGGCATGTCCTTGATGTTGTCGGTGATGCGGCAACCCATCTTGCCACCGGCTCCGAGCAGAGCCACCTTCAGTTTTGCAGCCATCGGCTTCTCCCTTAGTGAGGTCCGGGCGCCCCGGGCGTCCGGCGTGAACGGTTCAGGTCAGGCAGACTGCGCCCGCTGAACCCGGTTTTTTCTGTCTGCAAGTTCCTTGAGTGCCTGCCGGCATTCGGCAGCCACCCGGTCGTTGATGCGGTGGTGCTCGGCTTTCACGCCGTCAACATCACCGAGTTCAAGCGCAAGGAGGATGCGTTCGTGATCGTCAACAGCGATGTTCTCGTTGAAACCGTGGTTGGCTTCGGCTCGCAGGTACAGCAGTGCCGCAACCTGGGCGACCAGTTCCTGCCAGCTGCGCGTCAGGTGGGAGTTGCCCGCCTTCTCGACCAGGTACTGGTGAAAGCGCATGTCGGTAGTGCGCGTGCCCTTATGGTCACCCGCCGCGATGTACTCGCGCTGATCGACGATCAGGTTGCGCAGCGCCAGGATGTCGGCAGCACCGACCTGGTCGTACACCAGGTCAGCGGCAAAACACTCGAGGGCGGAGCGCATGGCGAAGATCTCAGTCACGTCGTCGGTCGTGAACCGGCGTACGAAGAACCCGCGATTACGGACGGCCTGCACCAGCCCTTCCCGCTCGAGCAGGATCAGCGCCTCCCGCACCGGCGTGCGGCTCACGCCGAGCTGGTCAGTGAGTTTCGACTCGACAATCCGGTCGCCGGGACCAAGGTGACCCTCGATGATGGCGGTCCGCACCTGTTCGACCACAAGGTCGCGGAGATTGGCATTCTGGACTTGCGAAAACGCTACCTGCATTGCACCCCTGTTCGGCCCATCTGATTCAACAGACGCAGTTGATGCCCGGATTGTATTCAGTATTCAGCTTTGGGTCAAGCGGCTTCAGTGGCTCAGCCTGACCACCTTGCCGCCTGAATCAGCAGACTCGTAGGCAGCCAGCATCAGCCGCAGCGTGCGCAGATTGTCTTCACCACTCGTCTCGAGCTCGGCCCTGCCGCGCAGGACATCCACCCAGTGTTGCTGCAGCGGCGGAATGCTAGCCTGCACCGCCTCGATCGGGGCCATGCTCCAGCTGTAACGCGGCGGTGGCAGCCGGAAGCGCGTCGCGGCTCCCAGCACCTGCGTGATCTCGAAATCCTGCCCCAGCCGGGCTGAGCCCTGCGAACCTTCCAGGTGCACCATCGTCTGCGGGAACGGCTCCTG
>CAZBBU010000034.1:1042-10465 GCA_964489965.1 uncultured bacterium | reverse complement strand
ACCAGCATCAGATTCTCGAGCAGCGTCATGCTCTTGTGCTCGCGCGGAATCTGGAAGGTACGACTGAGGCCGTACCGGAATATGCGGTGGGACGGGAGCCCGGTAATGTCCTGCCCGTCGAAGATGACGCGCCCGGAGTCAGGTGAGTGGAAACCCGAGACCAGGCTGAACACGGTGGTCTTTCCCGCACCGTTGGGACCTATCAGACCGGTGATGCTGCCCGCGGGCACACTGAAACTGCAGTCGTTTACCGCACGCAGGCCACCGAAGTCCTTGACCAATGAATCAATCTCCAGCAACGGAACTTTGGCTCCACTGCCAGGAGTGTCAGCAATGACTGCCAAAACTACTCATCCTCCCGCAGGTGTCTTGCGGCACGTTAACGCCGGCTAGATGTTACTGCGGGAGATGATAACAGATGAGAAGGACGGTGAACCGCCGCGATTGCAACCTCGACTACAGTGTCGCCGCGGCGCCCGTCAGCTACGAGCCCCCCGCCTCCAGGGCGCGCAGCATGTCCTCGATGCTGGTCAGCTTCACGCGGGGCCGGCCGCTCTTCTCGCCCCGTTCCGATTCGATGCGGTCAAGCCGCTCCCAGTCCGCAAAGGTCACCGGCCTTACGCCACGACTCGCCAGCAGCCTGTCGATGGCTGCCGGGTCCGCGGCGGCAGGGTCAAGCTCGCGCGGCTCGTCCGCCAGCATGCTGGCCGCGGTCTCCATGCCGTCAGCCTTGTTGGAACCGATGACGCCACTGGGACCGCGCTTGATCCAGCCCACGGTGTAGAGGCCCGGCACGGCGGCGCCATCCGGGCCGTCCAGTACCCGGCCGCGGTCGTTGGGGATGACCGCACGTTCGGACGAGAAGGGAACACCTGGAAGCTCGGTACCGCGATACCCGACCGACCTGAGGACCAGACCCGTCTCCAGGGTCTCGAACTCGCCCGTTCCGCTGGCGCTCAGACCCAGGCCCGGCGCGCCGAGCAGTTCGTTGCGTTCAACGCGCAGCGCTTCCACCCTGTCCGTACCCAGCAGTTCGACAGGCGAACGCAGGAAACGCAGGTGCACGCGGCGCTGCTTGCCTCGCTGCGCCTGGTCCCTGAAGGACTGCAGCACCTGCAGGTTGCGCAGCACGATGTTGTCCGACTGTGCCTCCATCTCGCTGTAGGGGTCGAGCTCGAGTTCGGCAGGCTCGACCACTATGTCGGCCGCCTCCAGTTCCCCGAGCTCGCGCAGCTCCTTGGTGGTGAAGCGCGCCTGGGCGGGGCCCCGGCGGCCCAGCATGATCACGTCCCGAATCCGGCTCTCGGCCAGCTGCTCAAGGGCGTGGTCCGCGATGTCCGTGGTGCGCAGCTCGTCCACCGACTTGGCCAGGATGCGGGTCACGTCCACGGCCACGTTGCCGAGCCCCACCACCACGGCGGTGTCGGCGCCGAGGTCCGGCGTAAGGTGCCGGTAATCCGGATGCCCGTTGTACCAGGCCACGAACTCGGTGGCGGACAGGCTGCCGGGCAGATGTTCACCGGGAATGCTCAGGCTCCGGTCCTGTGAGGCGCCAACCGCGAACACCACCGCGTGGTAGTGCCGCAGCAGGTCGCTTAAGTCCAAGTCACGGCCGAACTCGACGTTTCCCAGGAAACGCGCCCGCTCGTGGCGGCCAGTGCGGGCCAGCATCTCTGCCACGCTCTTCATCCTGTGATGGTCGGGCGCCACCCCGTAGCGGACGAGTCCGTACGGTGTGGGCAGACGGTCCAGCAGGTCAACGCTCGCCCCCTGATGCTCCTTGAGCAGCGATTCGGCGGTGTAGAAACCGGCCGGCCCTGCCCCTACGATGGCCACCCTGTAGTTGCTCTCCCTAGTCACAGCAACCATTGTCGCAGTTGCAGGACGAGGTTCCTGTCTTGTGCAGGTGGTGAGCCGCCCGGTACACTTCGCGGATGGAATCAGTGACCCCGCATGACCTGCCATGGCCCGTCAAAGTCCAGAAGTTCGGGGGGACCAGCGTGGGTGATGCGGACAGGTTGCGTAAGGTCGCGGGACGAATCGCCAGGGTCGTTGAAACCGGGGCCAAGGCGGTGGTCACGGTTTCGGCCATGGGGCGTACCACCGACAGGCTGATCGGACTGGCCCGTGAGATGAGCCAGCGACCCTCGAAACGCGAACTGGACGTACTTATGGCCACCGGCGAGCAGCAGAGCATCGCGCTGCTGAGCATGGCACTGCATGACCTGGGGCTGAAGGCCCGCAGTTTCGATGGCGGTCAGGCCGGCATCCTGACTGACAGCCTGCACGGCTCTGCCCGCATTCTGGGCGTGGAACCGTCCGGCCTGCTCGCGGCCCTGCCGGAGATTGACGTGGCGGTGGTGGCTGGATTTCAGGGACTGGACGCACACGGCAACCGCACCACCCTGGGCCGCGGCGGTTCGGACACCACCGCGGTGGCGATGGCCGCAGCGCTTGGAGCGGCCGAGTGCGAGATCTTCACTGATACGGACGGCATCTACACCACCGATCCGCATCTGATTCCGGCGGCCCGCAAGCTGGAGCGCATCGACTATGACGAGATGCTGGAACTCACATCACTCGGTGCACGGGTGTTGGATACGCGCAGCGTCTGGTACGCGCGCCAATACGGGATCGTCATGCACGTGAGGTCAAGTTTCGACTACAAGGAAGGGACGCTGGTCATGAACCTGAACAACGGAGAGGCGCAGGCCAACAGGGACCACCCGGTGACGGGGGTGGCCCTGGACACCAACCAGTACCGGATCAGCATCAGGGGCGTGCAGGACCGACCCGGAGTCGCCGCCCGCCTGTTCGAAGCACTGGGCGCCGCCGGCGTCAGTGCCGACATGATCATCCAGGGCGTGCCCGGCGCCGGTGACAGCCGCCAGCAGATGGCGTTCACCATAAAGGAAGAGCTGGTGGAGGACGCCCTGCAGGCCATCAGGCCGGTGCTGGCCGGCACCGGAGGCAGTGTGGTGGCCGACGGCGGCATCGCCAAACTGTCGATAGTCGGCATCGCCATCGGCTCAACTCCGGGAATCGCCGGACGCATGTTCGATGCCGTCGCGAGCGTAGGCGCCAACATCGAGATGATCGCCACCAGCGAAGTGCGGATCTCGGTAGTTGTCGGTGTTGAACGCGCCAGAGAGGCGCTGGCCGCCGTTCACTCGGCCTTCGGACTGGAACGGTCCGAGGGTTAGGCCTGCGCCTGGTCCAGAATCCTGGCCAGTGCCTGACGGTCCAGCAGCCCCAGCAGCTGCCTGGCCAGCAGCAGATCACCACGGACCTTCAGCTTGCCAGTGAAGATCGCGTTGCTCAGCCTGAGATCACCACGCAGCAGCCTGCGGATGTTGTCCTCGCTGATTATCACCGTCACGTCCGGATGTTCATGCGTGCCAGTGACGGCCTTGACCGCACCGTCAGCGAACTCGTGGAAGACCGGCGTGTCCAGCTGATACTGGATGACTGCTTCGACTCCAGCCAGTTGTGCACTGTCGATCACTTCCGGCACCCGGTGCAGAAGTTCGGTGGTGGTCATGCGTTGGGGCTCCATCCCCTCCATTGTAGCAAGCGGGCGCAGCGCGGTGCTCCCGGTATAATCGTTACAGACGACCCTGAACCGCTGGAAGGTGCCGACTTGAACTTTGCCCTGCCCCCCGAACTGCTGCAACTGCAGCAGGTGGTCCGCGACTACGCCAGAAACGAGATCGCTCCGCAGGCCGCCGAGCTTGACGCGAAACCGCGCTTCCCGGAGGAAGCCCTGGCCGGCCTGGCGGGTCTGGGCCTGCTGGGAGTCTGTACGCCCGAGGAATACGGTGGTGCCGGCCTTGACGCACTGGCGATGGTGACAGCCCTCGAGGAGATCGCGGCTGCTGACGCGTCCGTTGCCACCATCATGGCTGTCAGCAACGGTTTCCCGCAGAGTACGCTGCTCACCTACGGCACCGAGGAACAGAGGCAGGCCTGGCTGCCCAGACTGGCAGGCGGGGACTGGATCGGGGCGTTCTGCCTCAGTGAACCCCACTGCGGCTCGGATGCGGCCGCCATCACGACAAGGGCGGTGAAGGTGGACGGTGGCTGGAGCATCAGCGGTGAGAAAGCCTGGATCACCAGCGGGCGTGACGCTGACTTCTACCTGGTGCTGGCGCGTACCGACCCGGAAGCAGGCGTGCGGGGCATCAGCTGCTTCGTGGTTCTCAAAGGCGCCGAAGGCATGGTGCCTGGCGAACCCGAACACAAGCTGGGCCAACTGGCAGCAGTCACCACCTCACTGGTGTTCCAGGACTGCTTCGTGCCTGATTCCCAGCTGGTCGGCCAGCCCGGCCAGGGTTTCGTGATCGCCATGTCACAGCTGGACACCGGCAGAATCAACATTGCCGCGTTGGCGGTCGGCATAGCCCGCGCCGCCTTCGAGGCGGCCAGCGATTACGCCGGTGAGCGCGAGGCATTCGGTCAGCCCATCCGTGAGTTCCAGGGCGTCGGCTTCAAACTGGCAGACATGGCCGTGAGGCTGGAAGCGGCACGGCTGCTCACCCAGAAGGCCGCCTGGCTGAAGGACCGTGGTTACCGGGTGACTCGTGAGGCAGCGATGGCCAAGCTGTACGCCAGCGAGGCTGCCGGCTTCATCACGGACGAGGCCGTCCAGATTCACGGTGGTTACGGCTACTCGCGCGCCTACCCCGTGGAACGCCACTACCGTGATGCGCGCGTAACCAGGATCTACGAGGGAACAAGTGAGATCCAGCGGATGGTGATCAGCCGCCAGCTGCTGCGGGAAAAGGGGAGATGATGATCGACTTCAGCCTGTCTGAAGAACAGAAGCAGATGCAGGCGCTGGCACGCCAGTTCGCCCGCGAGGTGGTGGCGCCGGCTGCCGGGGTTCACGACCGTGACGAGAGCTACCCGGAGGACGTGATCAGACAGGCCTTCGAGCTGGGCCTCGTGAACACCGGCATTCCCGAGCGGGCCGGTGGCCTGGGCCTGGGCATGCTGGACGAAGTACTGGTGGCCGAGGAGCTCGCCTGGGGCTGCATGGGCATCTACACCACCATCATGGCCTCGGAACTGGGCATCACACCGGTGCTGCTGGCCGGCACCGAGGAGCAACAGGACCGTTTCCTGGCGCCGCTGCTGGAGAAGCAGGGGCTCGCCGCATTCGCACTTTCCGAAGCTGACAATGGCTCGGACGCGGCAGCACTCGGTACCCGGGCCAGCATCGAGGGTGACGAGGTAGTACTGAACGGCAGCAAGATGTGGATAAGCAACGGCGGCATCGCTGATCTGACCGTGGTGTTCGCCACTACCGATCCTGCCGGTGGCACCAGGGCCTCGGTGGCGCTGGTGGTTGAGAAGGACACGCCCGGCTTCAGCCACGCCAAACTGCACGGGAAGATGGGCCAGCGCGCCTCCTACACGGCCGAACTAACCTTTGACGGAGTCAGGGTGCCCGTTTCCAACATGCTGGGCCAGGTCGGTGACGGCTTCCGGATCGCGATGAAGACGCTGGACCGCACCCGCATCCCCGTGGCTGCAGGTTCGGTCGGCATCGCGCGGCGCGCACTTGACGAGTCGCTCGCCTATGCGGCGGAACGCAATGCCTTCGGCCGTCCCATCAACGCCTTCCAGGCCATCCAGTTCAAGCTGGCCGACATGAAGATCAAGGTGGACACCGCCCGCTTGCAGACCTGGTACGCAGCCTGGCTGGTCGACCGGGGCGAGCCGCACACGCAGGCATCCGCCGTCGCCAAAGCCTACGCCTCCGACATCGGCTTCGAGGCTGCCAACGAAGCCATCCAGATCCATGGCGGTTACGGCTACATGAATGAGTACCCCGTGGAGAAACTGCTGCGTGACGTGAAACTCAACCAGATCTACGAGGGCACCAACGAAATCCAGCGGCTGGTGATAGCCCGCAGCCTGATACGCTGATAGACCTTGAACGGCTTGAAGCCCGGGGCCTGACAGGGCCCGCCGGGCAGGACAGGAGTGCAAGTGAAGATAGCAACAGTAGTCAGACAGGTACCGGACGCAGAGGCGCGCGTGCGTGCCGCGGATGGCAAGGTGGACCTGTCAGGTGTCCAGTTCATCCTGGACGGGATGGACGAGTACGGCACCGAGGAAGCCCTGCGGCTGCGTGAGTCCGGGGTCGACGCTGAAGTGATCGTGTTCGCGGTCGGACCGGCCCGCACCGAGGAGGCAGTACGCACCGCACTGGCCATGGGCGGGGACCGCGCCGTGTTCGTTGAAACAGAGGAACAGCCGGACATGCTCGCTCAGGCCCGTCTGCTGGCCGGCCTGCTCAAACAGGAAGGTGTGGAGCTGGTATTCGTGGGCGGCAAACAGGCCGACTGGGACAGCGCCGGCTTCGGCGCAGCGCTGGCTGAAGCCCTGGGCTGGCCACTCTCGGACTGGACGACCAGCCTCAGACTCGAAGGCGACCGGCTCGTGACCCGGCACGATACGGATGAGGGCAGCGAACAGCTGAACCTGCCCTTGCCGGCCGTGGTCACCACCCAGCAGGGCCTCAACGATCCGCGCTATCCCACGCTGCCCAACATCATGAAGGCACGCAAGAAGGAGCTGCGCGTACTGAGCCTGACAGAAGCCGGCGCTGCCGAATCAGCCACCCGTACCGTCAGGCAGGAGATCGAGACCCGCGCACGCCGCAACCAGCTCATCGAGGGTGACGCCGCCACTGCGGCGCGGGAGCTTGTCAGGCTGCTCAGGACGGAGGCCAAGGTACTGTGAGCGTCCTCATATTCGCGGAACAGTCAGGCGGCAAGCCGCGCAAGTCAGCATTCGAACTCGTGTCCGCAGCCCGGGAGCTCGGTGGCGAGCTCACCGCGCTCGTCATCGGCGCGGGGGCCGCTGAGGCTGCCGCTGAGCTTGCAGCCTACTGCCAGCAGGTGCTGGTGGCCGAACAGGTGCCGGCAGGCAATCAGCTTGCCGCCGTTTCGGCCCTGCATGCAGCCGTTCAGCAGAGTGGGTCCAGCCGCACGCTCCTGGCGGGCAACCGCTTCGGCCAGGCGGTGGCGCCCAGGTTGGCACTTCGCCTGAACGCAGCCTACCTGGAGGAAGCCAGCTCGCTCGAAGCGGAAGGACAGACCCTGCGGGCGACCAGGCTCACTTACCTGTCCCGCGTGACCGAGACGGTGGAGACGGACGCTGCCAAGGTGGTGGTCAGCGTCAAGCCCAACACCTGGGAGGGTGCTGAAGCGAACGGGGCGGCCGGTACGGTAAGCAACCTTGAGGTGCCGCTGGCGGAAGCTGACACAAAGGTAGTCGCATCGGACGCCCAGAAAGCGGCCTCCGGTCAGGTGAGCCTGGCAGAGGCCGCAACGGTGGTTGCCGGCGGCCGTGGCGTCGGAAGCGCCGAGGGATTCAGCCAGCTGGTTGAGCCCCTGGCCCAGGCGCTCGGTGCTGCCGTTGGCAGCACGCGCGCGGTCGTTGACGCCGGCTGGCGGCCGTTCTCCGAACAGGTAGGGCAGACGGGCAAGACCGTGTCGCCCAACCTCTACATCGCCCTGGGCATCTCCGGTGCCGTGCAGCACCTGTCGGGCATGAACCGCTCCAAGGTGATAGTCACCATCAACCGCGACGCTGACGCACCGCTGTTCCGGATCAGTGATTTCGGAATCGTGGGCGATGTAAGCCAGATCGTTCCGGAGATCATCAAGGCGCTGGGCGAACTGGACAGCTGAGCGTCACGGCGTAAGACATGAGTGGGGGCGGACATTCCCAGGAAGTCCGCCCCCACTGATGCATGGGAATGTCAGGCCAGGGCAGCCTCAGCTGCGCGTCAGCGCTGCCACACCCGGCAGTACCTTGCCTTCCAGGAACTCGAGCGAGGCGCCACCTCCCGTGGAGACGTGACTTATGCGTTCAGCCAGTCCCGCCTGGTTGATGGCGGCCACGGAATCACCGCCGCCCACGACCGTGTAGCCACCACAGGCCGCGACCGCTTCGGCCACCTTCAGGGTGCCCTGGGCGAAGGCGGGAACCTCAAAGACGCCCATCGGTCCGTTCCAGAAGATGGTCCGTGCCCCGGCCAGGCCGCTGGCGTAGGCGGCGGCCGTTTCTGGGCCGATATCCAATGCCATCATGTCACCGGGTATCTCCGTCGCCGGCAACACTCTGGTCTGCGCCTCCGCGGAGATGCTCTCCGCGCAGATGAAATCAAGCGGCAGTTCTACTCGCACGCCCTGCTGCCTTGCGGCCTCCAGGAACGAAAGGGCGGTAGGGAACAGCTCTTCCTCGACCAGCGATTTGCCCAGATCGCCACCCTGGGCCGCCAGGAACGTGCAGGCCATTGCGCCGCCGATGAAGATTCCGTCAACCTGACCCAGCAGACTTTCCAGGACTCCCAGCTTGTCGGAGACCTTGGCGCCGCCGATCACCACGAAGAACGGCCTTTCCGGCTGGTCCTGCAGGCGTGACAGGGCGTTCAGCTCCGAGTCCAGCAGCAGGCCCGCAGCCGCAGGAAGCAGTTCCGCCACGCCGCTGGTGCTGGCGTGCGCGCGGTGTGCGGCTCCGAAGGCGTCATTGACGAAGAAGTCTGCGTAACCGGCAAGAACCCGGGCCAGCGCAGGATCACCAGCTGCCTCGCGGGAATCAAAGCGGCTGTTCTCCAGCAGCGTCACACTGCCTGGCTCAGCCTGCTCCACGAAACCCTGCTGCTCGGCTGCTGCGGGCCCGTCCGTTGGCAGGTAGCGCACCTCACGGCCCAGCAGTTCCGCCAGGCGGGCAGCCACGGCAGTCATCCTGAAGCGCTCGTCGACTCCCTTCGGACGACCCAGGTGGCTGACCAGCACCAGACTGGCTCCACGGTCCAGAAGCTCCTCAAGTGTGGGCAGCGCCGCGCGGATGCGGCTGTCATCGGACACCTGATCACCGTCAAGCGGCACGTTGAAATCAACACGCACCAGCACCCGCTTGCCGGTCACGTCCAGTTCGCTGCTCAGCCTGTAATCGCGGTCACTCACCGGCCGGGCTCAGGCCGCAATCATGAGTTCGAGCACGTCCGCCATGCGGCTCGAATAGCCCCACTCGTTGTCATACCAGACGAAGATCTTGGCCATCCTGCCCATGGTGCGGGTCAGCTTGCTGTCAACGATCGCGGAGTGGGTGTTGCCCACGATGTCACTGGACACCAGCTCGTCAGTGCTGTACTCGATCACGCGGTCGAGCGGACCGTCTGCCGCGGCCTTCAGGGCGGCGTTCAGTTCTTCGGCGCTGACTTCACGCTTCAGCATCATGGTCACGTCAGAGAGTGAGCCGGTGGGCGTCGGCACGCGCACGGCAACGCCGTCGAAGATGCCGTTGAACTGCGGGAGCACCTTGCCCACCGCCCGGGCGGCGCCGGTCGACGTGGGGATGATGTTGGTGGCCGCGTTGCGGGCGCGGCGCAGGTCCTTGTGCGGT
>CAZBBU010000034.1:0-1032 GCA_964489965.1 uncultured bacterium | reverse complement strand
TGGTGTAGGAGTGGATGGTCGTCATCATGGCCTGTTCCACGCCGAATTCCCGGTCGATCACGTTCATGACCGCGGCCAGTGAGTTGGTGGTGCAGGAAGCGTTGGAGACGATCTTGGACTCGTCCGGATGGTACTCCTGCTCGTTGACGCCGAGCATCACGTCGAAGTCGGAGTCCGGCGAGGGCGCGCTGATCAGCACGCGCTTGGCGCCCGCCTCCAGGTGCGCGGCAGCCTGGGCCCGCTTGGTGAAGAAACCGGTGGATTCCACGACCGTCTCCACGCCGTTCGCGGACCAGGGGATATCAGCCGGGTTGCGCTCGGCGGTCACCAGGATCCTGTGGCCATCAACGACCAGGGCGCCGTCTTCATGCGAGACCTGGCCGGGGAACTTGCCGTAAGTGCTGTCGAACTTCAGCAGGTGGGCCAGCGTGGCACTGTCCGTCAGGTCGTTCAGTACTTTCACCTTGTCAGTCAGTCCACGTTCGTGCAGGATGCGGAAGATCTGACGGCCGATGCGGCCGAAGCCGTTGATGCCTATGCTCATGGGGTGTCCTCCAGGCTGGAATCTGTGCTGCCGCGCCGGCCCGCAGGTCAGGCCCGGCAGCTTCTGTCCCGATTGTACCGCGCACCCGCCGCAGGCAGGTGCGCAGGGTTCAGCTGTCGCTGCGGCTGAGGCTGATGATCAGCTCCATTCCGTCTACTTCCTGGCGTTCCGTGTAATCACGCGTGCCGCTGCTTTCCAGGCTGGTGGCCAGCACCTCACCCGCGATGGTTGCGCCGAAGTCACTTATCGCCTTCTCGAGCTCTCCCGTGGCCTGAAGTACAAGGTCGATGCGGTCAGACACGGCCAGGCCGGCGTTCTTGCGCGCGTTCTGCACGAGCCGCACCATGTCACGCGACCTGCCTTCGGCCAGCAGGTCGTCCGTCAGGCGGGTGTCCAGTGCCGCCAGGTAACCGCCACTCTCGGACGCCGCGTATCCTTCCGGGCTGCGGGCGTCCAGCAGGAAAGCCTCGGGCTCGAAACTGAACTCC
>CAZBBU010000033.1:0-10549 GCA_964489965.1 uncultured bacterium | reverse complement strand
GTCGCTCCGATACGGCACGGGTTCGCTCCGACCGAATCCGAACTCGCCTGGCAGCAATCACTGAGCGGTGCCGATCCCGGCGGGGGCGCCAGCAGCCGGGCTGGCCGCATGGTCGACAGGGCGGTGCTGCGCCAGGTTACGGACGAAGACGCCGACTGAAGCGACGGGCCTTCGCTTTTGTGACGGCCCAGCTTGGCGATGCACTTAAAGTTGCCCACAGGAGAAGAGGAGCGCCTCCACTTGGAAGACGCTCCCTGTCTCTCAGGCTTTCGCCCTTATCTAGCCCCCCGGCTATGACTGAATTATGGCGCGCCGTTTGACTGCCGACTACTCTCAACTGTCACCAGTCGATTGATGCAGATGCAATCGTCAGCTGCCCGGGTTCTGCGGAAGGAGCAGGTAATGCCCGCCGGCAGTGACCGAAACCAGGTAGTCGACCAGAATCGAATACACGCCTGAACCCACATCGTCCTCAGCACCGATGGTAAGCAGGGTGCCGGTCGCAGCCGCAGGCAGCATGACGCTGAGTGTTGTGCCGTTCCAGTCTGCGTCCTCAACCCATTCACCGGCCAGCCACACGCCGACCCGCCCGGCAGGTGGCCTTTCGAACCTGATCACGGCGTGCAGCGCCTCCCGCACGACCTGTCCGCCACGCACCCCGTCGATCCGCAGCGCCGAACTGTCTGAACCGGCCACCGGACTCCACGTGCCGGCAGCAGGATCGAACCAGCCGCTGTCCGCCGCCACATAGACGTCACCCCCGGCCGATCCGACGGGCCGGGTGGCAGAGTTCACGTGCAGCGGTCCGTCACCACGCACTTCGGCACTGTAGGTGTGTGCACCCGGTCCCACCAGGCCGGGCACCCGCACATCCTCACCCAGCCAGAAGGCCACTTCCCGGGCGGCAGGCAGCGAATAGCTGATCTGGATCTCGAACACACGCTCCAGCTCACGCTGCAGCGTGGCCGAGCTGATCTCCACTGTCTTGAGGCCCAGCACCTGTACCACATAGGTCGTTCCTGCCGGACTGGTTGCTGCACCGAAACCCACGTGGCTGAAATCACCCAGCAGGTTCTGCCTGTGCCCCGGACTGTCCATCCAGCCGGCCACGGCGGCCGCTGCCACGTCTGGCTGACCTGACAGCAGGGCCAGGTTCTCCCCTGCCGCCTGCACCACTGCCCCCATCCGGTTCAGCCGCAGCGCCAAGGTCCTGGTCTCTGCCCGCGGCGACTCGTGCGCCAGGTATCCCAGTTCCGCCATCTCCAGGGCGTGCAGCTGCGCAGCTTCGCTGAGACTCGCATCGAGCGACAGTGCCGCCAGGCCGAACCGTGCCCGCTCGGCGTTGCTCTGCTGCAGCAATGATAGTTCCAGGGTGCCCGTGTTGCTCTGGCCGACCGCCGTGGACAGCAGGCACAAGAGCAGCGAAACGACCAGCAATTGTCTGAACTTGCTTCTCAACTGCCTACAGCCTACCGTACGGTTGCCCCGGTGACGCCTGCCTCAGGCGCTATCATGGGCCTGGACTACAGGAGGAGATCATGGTCACGGACAAGCTCGAAGGAGCACTTGAGAACACCTTCATAACGGACGGTTTGAAGAAGGCCGCCAGCTCGTATGAACTGACCAGCCCCGGAACCGGCCGGGTCATAGCCCAGGTCGCCGAATGCACTGTGGATGACGCGCGTGCGGCTGCAGACCTGGCGGTGAGCAGCTTCCGGAAGTGGCGCGCCCGCTCCGCCTTCGAGCGGTCGGACATCGTGCGCAGGTGGTACGAGCTTCAGATTGAGCACAAGGACCAGCTCGGTCGGCTGATCGCCAGCGAGATGGGCAAGGCTTTGCGTGAGGCTACCGGTGAAGCCGTTTACGCCGCCAACTTCGCCAAGTTCTACGCGGAGGAAGCCATCCGTATCTACGGTGAAACCGTACCGGCAATCCAGTCGCACAAACGCGTACAGGTGATCAGACAGCCCGTCGGTCCCGTCTACGCCATCACTCCCTGGAACTTCCCGGCAGCGATGATCACCCGCAAGGCAGCCCCTGCCCTGGCGGCCGGCTGCAGCGTTATCGTCAAGCCTGCTTCCCAGACACCACTCACGGCACTGCGCCTGGCGGAACTGTGGCTGGAAGCCGGTGGTGAACCGGGCACCCTCCAGGTGCTGACCGCCAGCAGTCCACGCGCCATCAGTGAAGTGATCATCGGTGACAACCGGATCCGCAAGCTGACGTTCACCGGCAGTACCGAAGTCGGCAAGGTCCTGTACCGCCAGGCGGCGGACACCATGAAGAGGATCAGCCTGGAACTCGGCGGGCACGCGCCCCTGATCGTGTTCGAGGATGCCGACCTGGACCAGGCGGCACGCGAGGCAGTGGCCTGCAAGTTCCGCAATGCCGGCCAGACCTGCGTGTGCACCAATCGCCTAATCGTTCAGTCGAGCGTTCTGGAGGAGTTCACGGAGAAGTTCATCGCGGCCACCCGTGCACTCAGTGTCGGTGATCCGCTTGAAGCCAGCACCGACATCGGACCTCTGGTGAACCAGGCGGCGGTCGATAAGGTGCGGGCGCACATCGATGACGCGGTCGGGCGGGGGGCCAGCGTCGCTGCCGGTGGCAAGCTGGCCAGCGTCAGCGGTGGATCGGATCTGTTCTTCGAACCGACCGTGCTCACGGGCGTGACCGAAGACATGCTGATCATGAGCGAAGAGACGTTCGGACCGGTCGCCCCGATCATCACCTTCGATACGGAAGAAGAGGCCATCCGCATCGCCAACGACACGCCCTACGGCCTGGCATCGTACATGTTCACGCAGAACCTTGGCCGCGCCTTCCGCGTGTCCGAAGCGCTCGACTACGGCATCGTCGGTGTGAATGACGGGATTCCCTCAGCTCCACACGTACCGTTCGGCGGCGTGAAGGACTCCGGCCTGGGCCGCGAAGGCGGCAAGTGGGGCATCGAGGAATACCTCGACGTCAAGTACGTTTCAATGGGCCTCTGAGACCAGAGTCCGTCAGCCTTCGCTGATTGCCACCAGGAACTGCTCACCGTAGCGCTCCAGCTTCACCTGGCCAACGCCGCTGATCTGCAGGAGCTGTTCGTCCGTTTGCGGTCTCCTGGTGGCCAGTTCCCGCAGGGTGGCGTCGCTGAACACTACGTACGGCGGCACGCCCTGTTCGCTGGCCAGGCGTGAGCGGAGGTCACGGAGTCGCTCGAACAGCTTCGCGTCTTCAGCCGACAGGTCCGCAACAGCCATACGCCGCCTGGGCTTGCTGCGCGACTTGCTGGCCGGCGGTTGCGAGTCACGGCGTAGCGCGACCGTCTCCGTACCCTTGAGTACCGGCCCGCTCGCGGCCGTGAGTTTCAGCGCGCCGAAGGCGCTGGCATCAGCTTTCAGGAAGCCGCCTGCCAGAAGCTGACGCGCGACACTCCGCCAGCCGCGCTCGTCAAACTCACTGCCGATGCCGAACACGCTGAGTCGCCCATGGCCAAGCTGCTGCATGCGTGGAGTGGCTTTGCCGAGCAGCACGTCGATCACGTGCGCGGCGCCGAACCTCTGCCCCGTCCGGTATACGGCCGACAGGAACTTCTGGGCGGGCACGGTGCCGTCGATAACGTCCACCGGATCCAGGCAGGTGTCGCAGTTGCCGCAGATGCCCGGGTGATCCTCTCCGAAGTACCGCAGCAGCATGGAACGCCTGCAGGTAGTGGCTTCACAGAAACCGAGCAGCGCGTCGATGCGCTGCCGTTCCACCCGCTTGTACTCCTCACTGCCCTCACTCTGGTCGAGCAGCCGGTGCAGCGCCGCCACGTCCGACAGCCCATAGGTCATGAGCGCGCTGGCTGGAAGCCCGTCACGTCCGGCCCGGCCGGTTTCCTGGTAGTAACCCTCGATGCTGCGCGGCAGGTCGAGGTGCGCCACGAAACGCACGTCCGGCTTGTCGATTCCCATGCCGAATGCGACGGTGGCCACCATGACGATGCCGTCTTCACGCAGGAAGCGTTCCTGATGCCGCTGCCTCTGTTCCTGCCCCATACCGGCGTGGTACGGGAGCGCGCTGACGCCTTCCCGCACCAGCCAGTCGGCGGTCTCATCAACGGATTTTCGTGACAGGCAGTAGACGATGCCGGCGTCACCCTCATGCGTGTCACGGTAGAAGCGGAGGAACTGCTGGCGGGCGTTGAGCTTGGGAACGACCCGGTAGCGGATGTTGGCCCTGTCGAAACTGGAAACGAAGCTGCGGGCGTCCTCCAGCACAAGTTTCTGGCGTATCTCCTGCCGGGTCACCTCATCGGCCGTGGCGGTCAGTGCCACGCGCGGTACGTCCGGATACCTGTCGTGCAGCAGGCCCAGTCCCAGGTACTCGGGGCGGAAGTCATGCCCCCATTGCGAGACGCAATGCGCCTCATCGATGGCGAACAGAGCGAGGCGGGACCTGTCCAGCAACTCCAGGAAACGAGGCGTCAGCAACCGTTCAGGCGCCACATAGAGCAAGTCGTATTCGCCAGCCACCAACGCCTGTTCGACCTGATCCGCTTCGGCTGCCGGCAGGGTGCTGTTCAGATAGGCGGCACTCACCCCAGCCAGGCGCAGTGCGTCAACCTGGTCCTTCATCAGTGCTATCAGTGGCGATACGACGATGGCAGTGCCGGGCCGTAGCAGGGCAGGAACCTGATAGCAGAGGGACTTGCCACCGCCAGTCGGCATGAGGACCAGTGCGTCACGCCCCTCAAGCAGTTCAGCTATCACCTCAGCCTGGTGACCCCGAAACTCCGGGAAGCCGAAAACATCCTGCAGGACCTGCCTGGCCTGACCTGTCCCGCTCAACGTCACGCCCAATGATAGCAGTGGACGGTCCGCGTTTCAGCCTTGCCTGGTCAATTGCCGGGCTTGCCCCAGACGGACAGGCGTTCCTTGCCCTCCATGACCTCGATGAGTGTCGGTCCCTCCACCGCCAGCGACTGCTGCAATGCCTCGTCGAACTCCGTGTTGTTGGTCACCGTCCAGGCCTGCAGCGAGAAGCTCTGCGCCAGCGCGCTGAACGACGGGTTGGTCAGGTCCGTGGCTACCGGACGGCCCGGGTAATGCTTCTGCTGGTGCATGCGGATGGTTCCATGCACGTTGTTGACGAAGACGATCATGGTGATGGGAAGGTTGTGAGCCTTCATGGTAGCCAGTTCATTCATGGTCATGGCAAAACCTCCGTCACCCGCAAGGGCCACTACCCGCCGCGAGCCGCGCGCCAGGGCCACGCCCACCGCAGCCGGTGCCGCATAGCCCATCGCGCCTGACAGCGGCGCGAAATGTGTGTGCGGACGGGTGAACCGGTAGTAGCGCGGCACCCAGCCGGCGAAGTTGCCGGCATCCGTTATCAGGGCGGTGTCCGCCGGAGCCATGGTCTGGATGCTGTTCAGCGCCGCACTGATGTTCACGCCTCCCTCCATGAACGGGCGCTCCGGTTCGCCCAGTTCGAGCCAGGCACGCCGCAGGCGGGCCACACGATCATCATTGCGTGGCGTGACTTCCTTGGCGGCAAGCCTCCCGGCAAAAGCCGCGGGATCCGCGGTAATCGCCAGGATGGTGGATCCCCAGGTGCCACTGCTCGTGGCATCCTTCAGCACATGGATCACCGTGGCGTCCCGCATGAACTCGTACCCGCCGGTGCTGATCTCATCCAGGCGCTCGCCCAGGACCAGCACCACGTCCGCTTCCCGTACGGGAGCCAGGGCCTGGGCCGGAGCCCCCAGGGCTATCGGCCCCACGTAGTTCTCGTCCTGGTTGGGGTAGGCGTCAAAGCGGCGGAAGGCAGTCATAACCGGCAGCTGCCAGCGTTGAGCCAGCTTCTGGACGGCCGCCTGACCGGCAACTCCGGCGACCTCGCGGCCAGCGATGACCAGGGGGCGCTCCGCGCCGGCCAGCAGCATCGCTGCCTGCAGCAGGGCATCCTCGGATACGCCCACTTCAAGGTGGCGTACTGATGGCAGGGTGACTGCTTCTGCCTCGGCGAACAGGATGTCCTCCGGCAGTCCGACCACCACCGGGCCGGGCCGGCCGCTCACGGCCACGCGGAAAGCCTGGCGGACCAACTCCGGGATGCGTTCGATCTGTGGGATCTCGATGGCCCATTTGACGATCGGGCTCAGGTAGCTGACCAGGTCAACTTCCTGGAACGCCTCGCGGTAGCGCTGGTCAGTGGGCACCTGGCCCACGAACACAACCAGTGGCGTGGAATCCTGCATCGCCGTATGAAGGGCGATCGAGGCGTTGGTCACGCCGGGTCCGCGCGTGACCATCACAACGCCGGCGCGGCCCGTCGCCGTGGCCCAGGCTTCCGCTGCGAACCCGGCACCTTCCTCGTGCCTGGTGGAGACGACCCGGATGGGGCTGGCCGGGTCGTACATGGCGTCAAGCACGGGCAGGAAGCTTTCACCCGGGACGGTGAACACCGTGTCCACACCTTCGGCCAGCAGGGAATCAACAACGAGTCGGCCGCCGTTTCGCATCATGCTTCAGTTCCTGTTTTGCAGACGTCATATTTCATGGTTGCCCCAATGATACGACCCGCCGGGAGGGCCGCTGCGGCAGCCGGCAGCGAAAGTATCCCGCACGGTTGTACCGGCCGCCGCCAGCTGACCCGTTTCGGGCGTGATGCACGTGACAATATGGCCAGCAACGAACCAGTCCGCTCGCGCGGCACAACCAGGGGGGTGATAGTTGGATCGACCGGCACGCAAGCTGTGGTCCCGGCAAGTGGGACCCGTAAACCATGTCGTCGCGGTGAGTCGCCGCTGACGCCCCCTAAGCTAAGGAGCCTTGAACCATGTCCAGCATCCGCAAAACATTTATCGGCCTGTCCACATTGGCCCTGTTCAGCCTCGCCGTCGCCCAGGCCCCCGGGCCCAACAACGCAATCACTGACGTGGAAGGCGTACTGGTGGGACACTACCAGGAGACCACCGATGGTGCGCTCACCGGTACCACCGTGGTGCTGATCCCTGACGGCGCCGTCGGCGGCGTCGACGTACGCGGTTCCGCGCCGGGTACGCGCGAAACGGATCTGCTTGACCCCATCAACATGGTGCAGGAAGTCCAGGCCATCGTCCTGAGCGGCGGCAGCGCCTACGGCCTCGAGGCCGCCACCGGCACGATGCGTTACCTGGAAGAGCAGGGCATCGGTTTCCCTGTCGGGCAGGACCGGGTCGTGCCTATCGTCCCGTCGGCCATCCTGTTTGACCTGGGTCGCGGTGGCGACTGGACCCGCAGGCCCACCGCCGAGTTCGGCTACCTGGCAGCGCAGAACGCCACCTCCGGTCCTGTTGAGCAGGGCAACGTCGGTGCCGGCACCGGTGCAAACGCCGGCGGCGGCATCAAAGGTGGTCTCGGTACCGCCAGCATCGTTCTCGAGAACGGCATCACCGTTGCCGCCATCGTGGCCGTGAACCCCGCCGGCCGCCCCCACAACCCTGAGACGAACGAACTGTACGCCCGCTGGCTCGAACTCGATGGCGAGTTCGGCGGCCTGCGCAGTCCCGCAGAACTCGGATACACGGGTGAACCGCAGGATTACCTGGCCTTCTTCGACACTGTTGACCTCGCGCAGAACACCACCATCGGCATCATCGCCACGGATGCGGTACTGACCAAGGCTCAGGCCGAGAAGATCGCCCAGATGGCGCATGACGGTTACGCCCGGGCGCTCCGCCCGGTGCACACCATGGGTGACGGCGACGTGATCTTCGCCGTTGGCACCGGCGCCATCGAGATGGAAGGCAACGCCTTCGGTGCGATCGGTGCAGCGGCCAGTGACGTCATGGCCCGAGCCATCGTCCACGCCATCATCAACGCCGAGTCCGTGGGTGACCGCCTCAGCTACTGTGACACCTTCCCGGGAGTCTGCGGAAACTAGCACCCGGCTGAAACGGCACGTAAACGAAACGGACGCCAGCCTCACCGGGCTGGCGTCCTTCTTCGTCTGTGACCAGGTGTGCTTTCTGTTCCGCCACCTGAGGCGATTTGCCCGTGGAGCACAGAATATTCATCTGCCGATGCATTATGGTGTCTGCATCAGCAAATTCAATTCGCGGAGGAATGACGGATGTCTGACATTAGCGACTCTGGACGCACTGCCTGGCACCTTGCCGCGCCGTTGCGCTTGCTCCTGGTACCTGCCCTGGCCATCACTCTGGCCGCCTGCTCCAAGACAGGCGACTCCGGTCAGCCGGAACCCGAGCCTTCTGCGGCCATCTCGCTGGAGGAGTTCGCGCAGGCCGCCGCTGAGTTCAACGCGGATGTGACTGCGGCGCTTGAGAACTTCAGTTCCGGGGCTGCGCTGCAACTTGTCTTCTCGGCCTACTGGGAACTCTTCTTTCCGCCCCTTCAGGAGGATGGCGACAATCGACTGTTGCCGCGTGGCATCTGGGAAGCGACGCTGGATGAGTTCTACAACCGGGAGTGGACCAAGACCGGCGATCTGACCGGTGGTGAACTTGAGTACTCCGGTTCCGTGGTGAACTGGGAAACGGAACCGGAAACAACTGTGGAACTCGCCGCAGAAGTCGACTGGGAGCGTAACGGTACGCCCACGACAACGGTGACTTTCGATGGGCTGGGTCTGGAACTCCCGCGCAACGTGTCCTACCAGCTCAGTGCTGAGGGCGACCAGATCGCGGATCTGACCGCGGAACTCGAGCCTACGGTGCTGGAGTTCACCTGTGCGGGTGAATCCGGTGATATCCCGAGCGAGAGCCTGATGCTTTCCTCACTGCTGCTGAACGGCACGCTTGGCAGCGCCGCCGACATCCTGGTTGAGATCGTGGCCACGAGCTTCGAAACCGACTTCGATGCCGGGACCATCACTTCAGCAGGTGACGTGTCCGCCGGCTGGTCCGGCCACGAAGTCTCACTTGTCTGGGACCTTGATGTGGCCTCCTCCAACCTCACTGCAGACAACATCAACGCGCTCTTCTGCGGCGAGTTCGATGACATGGGTGACACCGACCTGGACCTCATGGTCAAGCTGGCGCTTGACGAGCACGAGTTCGAGTTCAGGTTCGCAGCCAGCACCACCGCCGATGCGCAGCAACTGGAGATCGACGCCAGCCTGGAACTGATCGGTGCGGGCAGCTTCACTGTCAGCGGAATCGTTGATTTCGAAGCGGAGCTGTCGGCCAGTGACCTCGAATTCACGTTCAGTGACACCACTGTGACCTGGACCGAGTTCCAGACCAAGATGGAAGAGATCTTCGGTGACACGCTGAACTGACCTCAGTGAGTTCCTGAGCATCTGTGGGCCGCGCGAGGAGTACGACGCGCGGCCCTTCTCATTTGCTGGGGGGACCCAAACGCTCCAGCCGCTGCATCCTGAGTTCGAGCAGCCGCTCCATGCCCCGCACTGCATTGCGCAGGCTGCCCAGCTGTGCCACCACCGCCTCGTGCCGGGCCAGCAGCCTGGTCTGCTCCAGTTCCAGGACCCGCAGCCGGTCTTCTGCGTGTACCGCTGGCGGAACGGGCGTCAACTCGTGCAGTTCGGTATTCATGTCAACCTCCTGCAGCAGGTATAGCCGCTGGGGGCAACTCGGGTGACGACCGCCGGGTCAGCAGTCGGCCCTGGGCTTAAGCTGAGCCCAGGGCCGCTTGGCACGAACCTAGCGCGAGCGGCGGTCCAGCATGTCACGCAGGCCGTCGCCAAGCAGGCTCAGGCCCAGAACCGTGAGCATGATGGCGATGCCCGGCACCAACGCCGGGTAGGCACTCATCTGCAGGAAGCTCTGGGACTCACGCAGCATGCTGCCCCAACTTGGTGTCTGCGGTGGGGTTCCCAGACCGAGGAAACTGAGGGCCGCCTCGGCCAGCACGGCCACCGAGAGGCTCAGGCTCACCTGCACGATGATCGGTGACATCGCACCGGGAACAACATGCCTCCACAGCAACCTGCCATGACCGGCGCCCAGTGCGCGGCCGGCCTCCACGAACTCGAGTTCACGCAGGCTGACCACCGAAGAGCGCATGAGCCGCGCGAAGATCGGGACGGTGGCGATGCCGATGGCCACCATCGCGGTGATAGTGCCGGGCTGGTAGATGGCGGCAAGCAGGAGCGCCATGAGTATGGCTGGAAACGCGTACAAGACGTCCACTACGCGCATGATGACCTCGCCCAGCGCACCGCCGACGTAGCCGGCGACTGCGCCAAGCAGACCACCGATGGAGAGGGCGATGCCGACGGAGATGAAGCCCACGTAGAGCGTGCCCCGCGCGCCTACCAGCAGGCGGGAGAACAGGTCGCGTCCGTAGTGGTCGGCACCAAGCCAGTTGCCGGCGCTGGGACCGCTGAGTTGCACACCGAAGTTCATGGCGTTGGGGTCGTGCGGCAGCCAGAACAGTGAGACGATTGCCGCGATGACGACCAGTGCGGTGAGGAAGCCGCCGATGATGAGGTTCACGCGCGCGATCATCAGTTGTAGCGGATCCTTGGGTCCAGGAAGCCGTAGCTGATATCAACGATGAACGACAGCATGATGATGGCCGCAGCGTAGACGAGCACGACGCCCTGCACGAGC